>NZ_DASWTD010000193.1:0-3348 GCF_036402335.1 Sphingopyxis sp.
ACGCGGCGATGTCGTGACATTGAAGCTGGCGCCCAATGGCGGCGGGACGATCCGGCTGACGCCCGCGACGAAATGACCATGCGCCGGCGAAGGCCGGCCGAACAACGACCAAGGAGGGGATAGATTATGACCGGAAGGAAAGCCTTCATCGTATCGCTGATGGCGGGAGCGGGCTTTGCCGTGAGCATGCCCGCGCATGCCCAGAGCGATATCGCCGAAACGCCGAACGACGACATCGTCGTCACGGGTACGCGCGCCAGCCTCGAGCGCGCGCTCGACATCAAGCGCGAAGCCGTCGGCGTCGTCGACTCGATCTCGGCTGAGGATATCGGCAAATTCCCCGACCAGAATGTCGCGGAATCGCTGCAGCGCGTTCCCGGCGTCTCGATCGACCGCAGCCAAGGCGAGGGGCGCTTCATCACCGTTCGCGGCTTCGGCCCCGAATTCAACACGGTGCTGCTCAACGGCCGCGTGCTCGCGACCGACAATGACGGACGCGAATTCAGCTTCGACATCCTGCCTTCCGAGCTGATCTCGGGCGCAGATGTCTATAAATCGTCGTCGGCGACGCTGCAGGACGGCGGCATCGGTTCGACCGTCAATATCCGCACCGCGCGCCCGACCGACCGTTCGGGTTTCTTCGCCGCAGGCAGCCTCGGCGGCAAATATGACAGCGGGTCGGACAAGGTGACCCCGACCGCGACCGCGCTCGCGAGCTGGAGCAACGCCGACGACAGCTTCGGCATTCTCGGCAGCCTCGTATATGACAAGCGTAAGTCGCGCGTGAAGCGCTTCAGCACCGACGGCTGGGTGGTCAACCAGAACCTCGATTTCGACAAGGACGGCACCGTCGACCTCGCCGGCGTCGCGGTCGACCGCGGCACGGGGCAGGCGGTCGATACCAGCACGCGCGAGCGGATCGGCGGAACGCTGGCGATCGATTTCCGTCCCTCGGACACCGTCTCGATCAAGCTCGACGGGCTTTATTCGCAATACAAGGTGAACTCGATCACCAATGCGATGGGCTATTTCTCCGACCCCGCCGACATCATCTCGGCGACCGCGAACGAAAATGGCACGCTGACCCATTATGTACGCAGCAATACGGGAAGCCTCGCCACCGACAACACGATCAGTGCGTTGCCGCCGCGCGATGCGCGCACCTTCCAGATCGCGGGCAACATCGAATGGACGCCTTCGGACCGCACGACGATCGTCACCGATCTGTCCTGGTCGCGTGCGACCAACGACGGCCGCGACGGGGTGCCGGTGATCGTGATCGGCGCGCGCAACACCGGGCTCAACCCGACGTGGGACCTGCAGGCCGACCAGTCGACCCCCGCCTACACCAACGTCTTCCCGACGACCGACGTCGCGCGCGCGCGCGGTCACTTTGCGCGGCTGGCGGGCGAGGACATTTCTGACGATGTGCTGCAACTGCGCGTCGACGGCACGCAGGAGTTTGACGGGACGCTGAGCGCGCTCAAATTCGGAGTGCTCGCGTCACGGCGCAAGAAGGTTACCGACGCCTATGAAACGCCCGGCGCGGTTTTCTGCGGCTATTGCGGTTACAATGTCACGCTGCCCGCCAATCTGACGCAGATATTCGACAGCGGCGGCAAGACTTTCCTCGGCAGCCCGAACCTGCCGACCAAATGGCTGACCTTCGATCCCGAGGCCTTGCTCGCCTATTACACGACCGATGCGGCGATCGCGCAGGCGAACAACCCGGCGGGCTTCCGCGCCGCGCTCGCGGCGAACGGCGGCGGATATCGGGGCGTGTTCAATCCGCAGGCGTCGGGATCGGTGCGCGAAAAGAGCTTCGCTGCCTATCTGCAGGCCGAGTTCGAGGGCGATGCCGGCAATATGCCGTGGACCGCGGCGATCGGCGGGCGCTGGGTCTATACCAGGCTCGACGCGAAAGGTTTTTCGCAACAATTGCTAAGCCTGACCGCAATCCCGGGCGACGCGACCTTTCTCGACTATGAGCTGAGCGATCCGGTCGCGGTCAGCGCGAAGAACGACTATAATTATTTTCTGCCGTCGCTCAGCGCGCGGCTCAACATCACCGATCAGCTGGTCGCCCGCCTTGCCGGGTCGCGGACGCTGACGCGGCCCACGCTGACCAGCCTCGGACTGAATGAATCGTACAACCTTCGCCCGCCGGCGTCCTTCTTCGTGTCGGGCGGAAATCCGGCGTTGAAGCCCTATCTCGCATGGAACGCCGACGTCGGGCTCGACTATTATTTCAGCCGGTCGAGCTATGCGAGCATCGCGGGCTTCTACAAGAAAGTCGACAATTTCGTCTCGCTGGTGACCCAGCCGCGCGAGATCCTCGGCTACGACTTCTTCGACACGCGTCCGACCAACGCGCAGTCGGCCGAGGTCTATGGCTTCGAAGTCGCGGCGCAGGCGACGCTCGATTTTCTGCCATCGCCCTTCGACGGTTTCGGCTTCTCGGCCAACTATACCAAGGTCGAAAGCTCGGTAACCTTCGACCCCAGCCTGTCGGCGCAGGTGTTCAACGTCGAAGGCCTGTCGGACTCGGCGAACCTCGTCGCCTTTTACGAAAAGGGACCGGTGCAGCTTCGCGTCGCATACAACTGGCGCGAAGGTTTCCTGCGCCGCACTTTCGGGTCCGAGGGCCAGCCAGAGAATGTCAACGGCTATGGCCAGATCGACCTGTCGGGCAGCTTTGCGGTGACCGACAATGTCTCGATCTTTGCCGAGGCAGTGAACATCGGCAACAAGAGATCGCGAAGCTATTCGGCTTATCAGGAACGTATCCTGACGCTCGAGGAATCGGGCCGCCGGATCAGCTTCGGGGTGCGCGCGAGCTTCTGATGGCGTTTCGGCGGCAACCTGATTGTAAAGATGCGGGTTACGGTAGTGGAAAGCCCTGTGTCTCGCGCGCTGACCTAGCGCGCGCTGGGAACCGACGCCCCCGCATAAGGGTCATAGGCTGGCGTCGGCGGGGCCGGAGTTTGCAACGGTGGCCTGATGTCGGTAGCGGGGGGCGGCTTAATAGCTGCGCCCGATCCACCAAAACCCGTCAGCGCCGCAGCGATTGCGGACGCCCCGAACAATATGAAGCAGCCGATCACCACCGCGATACCGCGTCGCAGTTCGAGCCGCCCCGACAGCATCAGAATCCCGAACGTCGCAACCGCGAGGACAGCGACCGTCGTCGCGGTCGATCCCAGCGCCACGCCCTGGACCCATGTGATGCCATCGGCGACCGGGCTGTTCGCGGGCGGGTCGGTGAGCGAGGTCGTCGGTATATGCATGGCGATCCGTTGGCGGGGCTTTAGGCGGAAATAGACACAAGGATAAGGCCCGGCAAGCTTT
>NZ_DASWTD010000194.1:0-2476 GCF_036402335.1 Sphingopyxis sp.
GGCACGCGACCTTGCAAAGGCCGAACGTGCGACCGCCGACGTCTGCGCGGCGGCGGCGGCCGGCGGCGGCAGCTTCGAACTGATCGAGCTCGACCTCGCTTCGCTCGCCAGCGTTCGCGCGGCCGCCGACCGCCTGGTCGCCGATGGCCGCGCGTTCGATATCGTGATTGCCAATGCCGGCGTCATGGCGCCGCCGTTCGGGCACACCGCCGACGGGTTCGAGACCCAGTTCGGGACCAACCACCTTGGCCACTTCGTCTTTGTGAACCGGATTGCCGGGCTGATTTCCGACGGCGGGCGGCTCGTCAATCTGTCTTCGGCGGGACACCGCTTTGCCGATGTCGATCTGGACGATCCGGGTTTCGAGAAGGCCGCCTATGATCCGTGGATCGCCTACGGCCGGTCGAAGACTGCCAATATCCTGTTCGCGGTGGAGTTCGATCGCCGGCACAAGGATCGCGGCGTGCGCGCGACCGCGGTTCATCCGGGCGGTATCCGCACCGAACTCGGTCGCCATATGAGCGAGGCCGACGAAGCGGCGTTGATCGCGTCGATTGCCGAGGCCAATGCCGCGGCCGGGCTGCCGCCGTTCGTCTACAAGAGCATCCCCCAAGGCGCCGCGACGTCGGTCTGGGCGGCGGTGGTTGCCGATGCCGATGCGGTCGGCGGGCGCTATTGCGAGGATTGTCATGTCGGCGAGCTCGTCGAAGGCGAAGGCCTGCGCGGGGGGTATCGCCCCTATGCGCTCGATGCGGGCCGCGCCGCGGCGCTATGGGCCAAAAGCGAAGACCTGGTCGGCGAGACGTTCTGATCTATCCGGTTGAACGGGCGGCCCGTAGCGAAAGGGAGCAAGCTCAGCTACGGGCCGCAACAGTATCTCTACTGCTTTGGTAGAGTGACAGCAGTGCCGGCACTTGGCTAGACAGGGTGAATTCGAAACAGCGCAGCAACCACTCGATTCATCGCCCGATATGCCATCGCAGCAAAAGACCAGAACCGGACTGATCATTCGCCATGTTCCCCACGAAGGGCTGGCGGGCTATCGCGAACCGATCGAAGCTGCGGGCTACGACCTCGCGCGCATCGACGTAAGCGATCCGGCGTTCGGCACGATCGATCTCTGCGAGCCCGATTTGCTCATCATGATGGGCGGGCCGATGGGCGTCTACGAGCAGCATGAACATCGCTGGATCGCATGCCAGATGCGCCGCCTCGCGCGCCGGCTCGACGCGGGGCTCCCGACGCTTGGTGTATGTTTCGGTGCGCAAATGATGGCCGCGGCGCTCGGCGCCCGGGTTTATCCCGGACCGGCAAAGGAAGTCGGATTCCATTCCCTCGATTTCGTCGATCCGGCCTCGCCGTTGCGGCACCTCGCGGGTACGCCCGTGCTGCACTGGCACGGCGATACATTCGAGCTGCCGGATGACGTCGAATTGCTCGCATCGACCACCGCCTATCCGCATCAGGCGTTCCGCCGCGGCAATGCGATACTGGCGCTCCAGTTCCATGCCGAAATGGGCCTGGATCCGCGCTTCGAGGAATGGCTTCGTCAATGGCCCGATGCCCTTGCGGAAACCGGCGGGTCGGCCGAAACGATGCGCGAGCTTCACGGCCGGCTCGGTCCCCCTGCCGTTGCCGCTGGCCGCGCCATGATCGCCGAATGGCTGGCCGGCCTGCCGGATTGAGCGCGCCCGCCGGGTCCAAGTTTTTCTTTGGCTATCGCGAGGTCGCCGCCGCTTGCCTCATCCCGCCGCGCGTGCAAGGGCCACGCTAGCAAGCGGCAGGAGACCAAAGCGATGAATTTCGACGTGGTGATTGTGGGCGCGGGCCATGGCGGCGCGCAGGTCGCCGTGATGCTGCGGACGCAGAAATTCGCAGGGACCATCGCAATCATCGGCGACGAACCCGAACTGCCCTACGAACGCCCCCCTCTGTCGAAGGAATATTTCGCGGGCGAAAAGGAATTCGAGCGCATCCAGCTGCGCCCCGCAAAATACTGGGACGAGCGTGAGGTGACGATGCTGCTCGGCAAGCGTGTGGTGTCGGTGGACGCCGCGGCTCATACGGTTGCCACCGACGGCGGCGAGACCATCGGTTATGGCAAGCTCGTCTGGGCCACGGGCGGCGCTCCGCGCATGCTGCCGATCCCCGGCGGCGACCTTCCGGGCGTGCAGGGCGTGCGCACGCGCGCCGATGCCGACGCGATGAAGGCGGCGTCCGAAACCGCAAACCAGATCGTTGTGATCGGCGGCGGCTATATCGGGCTGGAAGCCGCTGCGGTGCTGCGCAAGGCGGGCAAGCAGGTCGTGCTTCTCGAAGCGCAGAACCGCGTGCTCGCGCGCGTCGCGGGCGAGCCGCTTTCGGCCTTCTATGAAGCGACCCACCGTGCGCATGGTGTCGACCTGCGCACGGGCGTCCTCGTCGAGAGCGTTGAAGGTCGAGACGGCCGGGTATCGGGCGTCCGGCTTGGCGACGG
>NZ_DASWTD010000195.1:0-5111 GCF_036402335.1 Sphingopyxis sp.
ATTGGACCCCGCATGTCAAACCTCCCCCGAAAAACCCTGCGCCCCGCCCGCGCTCATTTGAACAGCGGGCCCAGTTCAACCTTCACCCCGGCGTAATAATAGCGGCCCATCGCCGAAACGGGGTAGCTGCTATATCCGAACGCCGGCTTCTCATCGAACAGGTTGTTCACCCCCGCATAGAAATTGAAGCGGTCGCCGACGTCGACCCCGACCTGCAGGTCATGCTCCCACTTTTCCTTCACCTTGAAATAGCGCGGGTCGCTGTAATCGGGGTCGCCGGCCAGATCCTCGGACGTGAAGCGGTCAGTCTTCGCGAACCAGGTGATGCCATAAGCGACGGTCACCGGCCCCTTCTGCCAGTTGAGGTCGAAGCTCGCGCTATATTTGGGAATATATTGCTCGCCGCGATCCGAATCGAGCGTCGCGCCCGGGCTCGCGATGAACTCGAGCCGGTCGAGATAATTGCCGACCAGCGAGACGTTGAACGTGCCGAGATGATCGGTGCGCAGACGATAGGCGAGCGACACGTCGAGCCCCGCGGTGCGGAACCCCGCGACATTGTCGGGCTTGACGTTGAAACCGATGATATAGCCCGTATCGGGATCGCGCGTGATGCCGGGGCAGAACTGGTTGTCGATCGTCGGCTGGTCGACGCACAGCTCGGCCAGTTCCTCGGCCTCGGGGGTGTTGATCGCATCCTTGATCTTGATGTCGTACCAGTCGGCCGACAGGCTGAAGCCCGGCAGGAAGCTCGGGCGCAGCACCACACCCGCGGTCCAGGTCTTCGCGGTTTCCTCGCTAAGGTTCGGGTTGCCGCCGGCCAGACCCTCGGTGAACACGCTCGCCTGCGGCGTGCTCGACGGGCTGAAGGTGGTCGGATCGACCCCGAGCGACGTCAGCAGCGCCGCGCAATTCGCCTCGCGGTTCGCGGTGCCGTTGTTCGTTTCCGCCGTGTCGCACGGATCGACGATGAAGTTGTAGGAGGAGCTGGCGGGCGCGAACAGCTCGGCGATATTCGGCGCGCGCACCGCCTGCGAATAGGTCGCGCGGAACGAGATATCGCGCACCGGCGCATAGACGCCGTCGACCTTCCACGTCGTCGTGTTGCCGATCGTGCTGTAATCCGAAAAGCGGATCGCCGCGCCGAACGACAGCAAATGTGCGAACGGCAGGTCCTTGAGCAGCGGGACGTTGAGTTCGGCGAAGGCTTCCTTGACGCTGAAGCCGCCCGACGCGGGCTGGACCGCGCCCGCCCAGGTCAGCCCTTCCGAAATCTGCGGATCGGGATCGAAGCGGCTGCGCTCGCGGCGATATTCGGCGCCGATCGCGAAACCGACGGGGCCGCCGGGAAGTTCGAAGAAGGCGCCGAAATCGCCCGAGATCGAACCCGAGACGACCTGCTGCGTGACCTTCGAGAAGCTGAGGCTGTCGGTCGTCACGAAATCGATCGCCGCCGGATCGCGCACCCCGTCGCCATAGATATTATAGGGGATGCAGCCCGCGAGTTCGGGTGGCGCATCGGGATCGAGGCTCGACCGGCACACGGGCAGCCCGGTGTCGGGGTCGGTCACCACGTCGATTGCCGCCTGCCACTGCGCCTCCAGCCGGTTGCCGCGCGTCAGTACGCGCGTCCTGGTCTGGCCATAGACATAGGACAGCTCATATTTCGCATGGTCCGAAATCTTGCCGTTCGCCCCGATCACCGCGCGCAGTGTCTTGCGCGTCACATCCTCGGTGTTGATCCCCATGTCGAAATTGTCGCGGGTGATCAGCACGCCGTCCGGCGAGTCGGGATCCTCGAAATATTCGGCCGCGGCGCCGGGGATGATCGCGTCGCGGATCGACTGCGGCATGAACGGGTTTTCGGCGGTCTGGAACAGATAGAAATCATAATTGGGCTGCGCGAGGTTGGTCGTCCGCGTGCGGACATATTTACCCTCGGCAAAGACGTTGAACGCCTCGCTGAATTCATAATGGCCGAGCGCGTTGACCAGATGGCGCTCGATCCCGGGGAACAGGTCGCCCTGATAACCGTCGACCGGCGTGCTCGATCCGCCCTGCGTATAACCGCCCGATTCCTCGAGCACGAGCCCGCGGTCATAGACGCGGCCATTGCCCTCGAAATCGCCGGCCAGGTCGAAATCGACGTCGACCGCGCCGAAACGCGAACTGTCGGCATAGCGGACATTGTTATAGGGAATATAGTCGGGGATATCGGGATCGTCGGGAATGTCGCCCTGGTTGCGATAGAGCGCGCCCGACACCGGGTTGCGCAGATAGGGCCGGTCCTGGTCCGACACGCGGGCATCGCGATTATATTCATAGGCGATGGCGATATTGCCGCGCCCTTCGGCAAAATTCTGGCCCCAGGTGACCGCGCCGAACTGGTTGCCGCCGTCGCCATAATCCGAAATGCCGATCTGACCCCGCGCGGTCAGCCCCTCGAAATCATGCTTCAACCGGAAGTTGACCACCCCCGACACGCCGTCGGCGCCATAGATGGCCGAGGCGCCGCCCGTCAGCACGTCGACCGTCTCGACCAGGTCGGTCGGGATCGCGTTGATGTCGACCGCGGCCGACCCCGCGAGCCCCGACACATGGCGCCGTCCGTCGACAAGCACCAGCGTGCGATCGGTGCCGAGATTGCGCAGGTTGAGCAGGTCGAGCCCCGCTTCACCGAAATCGGGGTTCGACCCGCCGGTCAGGTCGCCGGTGCGCGAGCCGACCAGTGCCGGGCTCTGGACGAGGAAATCGGCGAGGCTGGTCTGCCCCGACTGTTCGATCGTCGCCGCCGAATAGGATGTGACCGGATTGGGGAAATCGAGTTCGGGCCGGGCGATACGTGTCCCGGTGACGACGATGTCGTCGCGCGGATTGGCGGCGACCTCGTCCCCGGTTTGACCGGTATCGGGCGGGTTTTGCTGCTGCGCGGCCGCGGGGATGGTCCAGCTGGTACTGGCCAGAAGGGCGGAAATGAAAAGCAAAGGCCTCATGCTGCAACCCCCTTGTCGCGTCGTTCGACTCTCGATCCTCGTTTCAATCCGGAATGAGGGGGCAGGATGTGGAAGCGTTACTTGTTAGTCAACTGTCTAATTGCTCCTTCGGGCCGCGAGTGTGCGCGGCCAACGGCGGGCACTCGCGCGCTCCTTCCTGTTCGAGACTCGCCCCGGCCCTTCGGCTGGGGGCAGGCGCCGGCAATGGTTCGGCCACAGGGATCTCGACGGCGTGCGTTTCCCGAACGCCGTCACGATCCCGGCCCATCCGCTCAGGGCTGCTCGCCCGGGAACAGCAGCAACCAGTCGGCCTCAGCCTGGATGCGCGCAAAGAATCCCCAGCTGTCGACGTTGATCGAGCGTTGCAGCCACGGCTTCGCTTTCTCGGGCTCGCCGCGCAGGATATAGTAATTGGCAAGGCTGTAGGCGGTCGACGCCGCAACCCCGTCAGCGGTCGCGAACGCACGGCCGCTGTCCTTGTCGCTGAAGAAGCTGTCGGCGGCGCGGTGGCCCTTGAACAGCTGCAGCCCGTCGAAATAGGTGTCCGACCCGCCCTTCGGATGGACCTCGAACAGGGTCAGGTCATAATCGTCGAGCAGCGCCTGTGCCTCGCGCAGCTTCCCGGCGCGCGCGAGCGACAGATATTCCCAATAGCCGTTCGCGGTGCGCGCCTCGACATCGTGGGTAAAGGCCGCCGACTCCGCCGATTTGGCAAACCATTTCGCGGCATTGTCGAAATCATGCTTGGCGAAATAGGCCTGGCCGAGGTGATAATAGAGATAATATTGCACGACATCGGGGTCGCCCGGGAAATAGTCGGGACCCGGCTTTTCGCGTTCGAGCGGCTGGTTCTCGTACAGCTTCGCCGCCTTCAGCCCCAGTTCGATCGACTTGTCGAATTCGCGCAGCGAGAAAGCGCGGTGCGCGCGGTGGCGCAGCAGCTTGCCCGAATTGGGGAAACGCTTCAGCGCCTGATCATAGACCGCCGCCGATTCCTTCGAATAGCCCTGATAGAAGAGGATGCGCCCGTACCAGGTCGCGCTGTCGACCGTCATATTGGCCTCATAGGCCGCCCTGGCATCGCGCGCGGCGCGGTCGAGCGTCTCGGTCGCGGCGACATTGGCGTTGCGCGTCTGCGTCGTGACCATCGGCTTGCCGAGCAGCGAGGTGCCCTGAACGCTTTCCTGCGCCGCCGCGGCCAGCGGCATCGCCAGCATCAGCAAGCCAGCCGAAGCCAGCCATTTCAGTTTCCCGGGGACCATTTTAAACCTCCTCCAACAAATATGTCTCAGTCGATGTCGAGATCGAATTTCACGCCCTGCGCCAGCGGGAGCGACGTCGAATAATTCACCGTCGCGGTCACGCGGCGCATATAGTTTTTCCAGCTGTCCGATCCCGACACGCGCCCGCCCCCCGTCACCTTCTCGCCGCCGAACGCGCCGCCGATCTCGGCGCCGCTCGTCCCGATGTTGACGTTGACGATGCCGCAATCGCTGCCCTCGGCCGACTGGAAAAATTCCGCCTCGCGCACGTCGCTGGTGAAGATGCACGACGACAGCCCCTGCGGCACGCTATTTTGCAGCGCGATCGCCTCGTCGATCGTCGAATAGGACAGGACATACAGGATCGGTGCGAATGTTTCTTCGCGGACGATAGCGCTCTGCGCGGGCATTTCGACGATCGCGGGGCGGACGTAATACGCGTCCGGCGAACCCGCGATCTCGATCCGTTCGCCGCCATGGACGGTTCCGCCCTCGACACGCGCCTGCTCGAGCGCGCGCTGCATCGCGTCGAACGCCGCCTTGTCGATCAGCGGACCGACGTGCGTCGCGTCGGCCAGCGGGCTGCCGATGTTGAGGCTGTCCGCCGTCGCGATCAGCCGCTTCACGAAATCGGCGCGGATGCTCTCATGGACGATCAGGCGGCGGAGCGAGGTGCAGCGCTGGCCGCAGGTGCCCGTCGCGGCGAAGATCGTGCCGCGCAGCGCGAGCCCGATGTCGGCGCTCGGCGCGACGATCGCGGCATTGTTGCCGCCAAGTTCGAGCACCGCACGCCCGAAGCGCCGCTGGACGCGCGCGCCGACATCCTGCCCCATGCGCACGCTGCCCGTCGCGCTGA
>NZ_DASWTD010000196.1:0-9648 GCF_036402335.1 Sphingopyxis sp.
CCCTCATGGTTGGAATGTGCCTCATACATCATCGCATGCACATGCTTGATGGCGCGACGCCGGTCGCGGGCGTGATACTTTGCCAGATGCTCGATCACCATTCGCTCGGGCCGTGCAATTTCCCCCTTGAGCGCTTCGATCGAAACCGATTGCTCCTTCCACAGGGAGTAGGGTGCCCACAGCAAACGAATACCGATCAGCGCAAGAACAACAGCACCGACATATGCCAGGGCCGTCGCATTCGCATCATCGGTGACACTCCACCCCAACCCCAATCCCACTGCGGGTAACGCTGAAGCTATAATTGCTTGCAAGGCGTCCGTAACCCGCATTGCCGGGCTAAATGCCTTAGCCAGCACCGCTCCCATATACTGCCAAATCATCGCTATTTCGCGATTGTCCAAAGGTGCTTTCCTCACGGGCTCTGCACCTGTGATCCCATGGTCACTCGCCTCCCGAACCCGCTGCGGCCGCCCCCGCTTTCAGGTCGACGATCTTGTCGCGGTCATAGGCGAGCACGCCCGGGACGGGCGGCATGCGGCCGACCGAAAGGCCATAGAAATTGTCGAGCTTTCCATAGGCGCGGAAATCGGCCTCGGCATAAGGAAAGGCCTTGAGCGATTCGGGCACGCCGAACCGCAGCGGGCCGTGCTGGCTGCCAAGATTCTGCGGGCGGTATAGCCCCGCTTCGGATCCCGCCAGCGGCGTGGACGGCGGCGGGAAATCGGGATCGAGCCCCGGGCCGACAAGGAAGAAATTGCCGGTGTCGGTGATCACGCCGGGCTTCACCTCGAACGCGACGGTCCCCATGCAATAACAGAAACCCGCCATCGCGCCCCCGCCAGCGACAAATATCGGGCCATAATAGGCATAGCGACCGGGCTTCACCTTGGTCAGATAGCTGTAGCTTTCGGGGCTCTCGCTTTTGGCGAACACATATTGCGGGCCGAATGACACCGGATCGCGGAGCTCGATCGCACCGATGGCGAAATTCTCCGCCGTCGGCTCGATCGGCTTTTCGGGTATCGTGGCGTTTTTGGCCTTGGTCTGCCGGGCAATCGCCGCGCGCTGTTCCCAGCTCTTGAGCTTGGCCGGATATTTCTTCTGCACCTTGGCGAGCGCCTCGGCCCAGTCCTTTTCATAGGCGGCGACGGTCGTCTCGTCGGGCAACCGCAGCAGCAGCGCATTCTGGCGGAACGGGCCGCTGACATAGATATAGCCGCTGTCAGGCTCGATCTTCGCCTTCCCCGAAATCAGATTCTTTTCCTCGATCGACTGCGAGGTGAGCTGCGCGGCGGCGAATGACGGGAGCGCGGCAGCGAGTGCGGCGGCGCAAAACAGGTTGCGGATCATTTCGGCAGCACCTCCGCCCCGGGTTTGGGGCCAGAGGCGACGCGCGCCTGTTTCATCAGGTAACCGGTGCGTTTCTCGTCCTTCACGCGGCCGAATCCCTCCTCGAAGTGGAAGGCCTGCCAGCGCTCCTTTTCCATTCCGTAGCGGTCGTAACCCTTGAACCCCATGCAATTGCGCATGTTGATCCGGCGGATGCGCCGCCGCTCGGCCGATCCGAAGATCGCATCGGCGACCGCCGATCCGATCACGCCGCCGGCCGCTCCCGCCAAGCCATATTGCCCGATATAATAGTTCGTCATGTAACTGTCGCCACCGCCGTAGAAATTGATCCCGCTCGACACCGCATCGCATTCGCTGATGTCGTTGTACGCGGTATCGAAATCGGTGCTGTCGCGGTGGAAATAGAAATATTTGTCATAGGTTTCGACATCGGCGGGCGTCGCCTCGAACGCGGTGTCGGGCACGGCGACCGCCGCCACCTCGTCCGCCGTAAAATGCTGCATCGGAACCGGCGGTTTGATCGCCTGCGCACCTGCGTTCGTCGCTGTCACGGAAAAACACGTCGCCACGATGGCGACCGAAACATATCTGTTCGGCATCCCGACCCCCCGGATAGATTCGGGGTCAGGAAATGAATCGCCCCCCCTGCCCCGCTTCTGATTTGTCAGAAAAAAGAGCGGCGGCAAGAGGAAAAATCTTGAGCCTTCAGGGTTGCTGCGCGTCGCTCCACCATCCCGGCTAGCATCGCGTCCAGCGCGTCAGCAGCGCGCGCAACATGCTCTGTGCCGCGTCAACCGGCGCAGAAGGCTGCAAAACGCGCGATCGCCTGTTTGCCGGTCGCCGTCGCCGCCATATCGGTTACGGTGCCGTCGGCGGTCATTCGCAGCCAGCCGTTCGCCGCAAAGGTGCGGAAGAGCGGCGAGGTCGCCGGAATTTCCTGCGCGGTAAAGGTCGGCAGTTCGTCGGCGTCGGTCGTTCCGGTCAGCCGCACGCGCTGATCGCCCGACGCCAGCTCGATCGCGGTCAGGTCGGGAGAACCGCCCGAGATCCCGGCAAAGACGCGGTCGCCGCCTTCTTCGCAGGTAAAGTTCAGCGGCTGATCGTCGGTATCTGCGACCTCATAGGCGAGGATCGCGCTCTGCACGCGGTCCTCGTCATCGACACGCATCGTCCAGTCATAGCCATCGTTCACCGCGGGCGCCCCCGCTGCATTCGCTACGCCGCCGAGTGCCAGCGCACCGCCAACCAAAACCAGAACCCGCTTCATCATCACTCTAGTCCTTCGTCATCTTCTGTGCATCGATCTCGATGCTATGACATCGAAGCATCTGAATTCGCTGTGAACTAAATCACGGCAAATATCAGCCGAGCGCCTTTTTCAGCAGTTCGTTGACGACCTGCGGGTTCGCCTTGCCCTGCATCGCCTTCATCGTCTGGCCGACGAAGAAGCCGAACAGCGCTTCCTTGCCGCCCTTATACTGCTCGACCTTGTCGGCGTTGGCGGTCAGGATCTTGGCGATCTCGGCCTCGATCGCGCCGGTGTCGCTCGTCTGCTTCAGGCCGTCGCGCTCGACGATCACGCCCGCGGCGTCGCCGCTCTCCAGCATCTTTTCGAACACCGCCTTGGCGATCGTCCCCGAAATCGTGCCGTCTGCAACGAGGCCCAGCAATTCGGCGGCCTGCGCGGGGCTGACCGGCGAATTCGAAATGTCGCGGCCCATGCGGTTGAGCGCGCCGAACAACTCGCTCGTCACCCAGTTCGCCGCCGCCGCGGGCTTCGCGCCCGCCTCCAGCAACGTGTCGAACCACAACGCTGCCTCGACCTCGGCGGTCAGCACATCGGCGTTATAGGCGCTGATGCCCGCCGCCAGATAGCGTGCACGCTTGGCATCAGGCAGTTCGGGCAGGCTGTCGCGGCACTCGGCCAGAAACGCATCGTCCAGCTCGAGCGGCAGCAGGTCGGGATCGGGGAAGTAACGATAGTCATGCGCATCTTCCTTCGAGCGCATCGAGCGCGTCTCGTTGCGGTCGGGATCGTAGAGCCGCGTTTCCTGCACCACCGTGCCGCCGCTTTCGATCAGCTCGACCTGGCGCCTCGCCTCACCCTCGATCACCGCCATCACGAAGCGCACCGAATTGACATTCTTCGTCTCGGTGCGCGTCCCGAACTCGTCGCCGGGCTTGCGGACGCTGACGTTGACGTCGGCGCGCATCGAGCCCTCTTCCATATTGCCGTCGCACGAGCCGACATAGCGCAGGATCGAACGCAGCTTGCGCACATAGGCGCCGGCTTCGGCGGGCGAGCGCATGTCGGGGCGCGAGACGATCTCCATCAGCGCGACGCCCGAACGGTTGAGGTCGACGTACGACATCGTCGGATGCTGGTCGTGCATCAGCTTGCCCGCGTCCTGCTCGACATGGATACGCTCGATCCCGATCACCTTGTCGCCCGGAATCCCCGCCTTCTCATCGGCTGCGATGGTCAGCGAACCTTTGCCGACAAGCGGATGATAAAGCTGCGAAATCTGATAGCCCTGCGGCAGATCGGCATAGAAATAATTCTTGCGGTCGAACCGCGACCATTTGTTGATCTCGGCCTCGATCGCCATGCCCGTGCGCACCGCCTGCCGGATGCACTCGCGGTTCGGCACCGGCAGCATGCCGGGCATCGCGGCGTCGACCAGCGACACCTGCGTGTTCGGCTCGGCCCCGAACGCCGTTGCGGCGCCCGAGAACAGCTTGGCGTTGGAGGTGACCTGCGCATGAACCTCGAGGCCGATCACGACCTCCCACTCGCCGGTTTCGCCTTTGATGCGATAGTCAGACATCACTCGTTCCTTCATGTATCCCCGCGAAGGCGGGGATCCAGTGCGGGTCGGCACCGGGCCGCTCTGGGCTCCCGCCTTCGCGGAAGCACACCGCTAAATTACCACCACTTCTCCGCCCGCGCCGTAAAGCCCGCACGTTCCTCGATTGCCAGCCCCGCGTTCAGCACGCCCTGCTCGTCGAATGCCTTGCCGATGATCTGCAAGCCCAGCGGCAGCCCTTCGCGGTTCAGCGCCGCGGGGACCGACATTGCGGGGAGTCCCGCGAGGCTCGCGGGCACCGCGAACACGTCATTGAGGTACATCGCCAGCGGATCGGCCACCTTTTCGCCGAGCCCGAACGCCGCCGACGGCGCGGTCGGCGCGAGGATCACGTCGCACACCCCGAACGCCTGTTCGAAGTCGCGTGCAATCAGCGTCCTAACCTTTTGTGCCTGGGTGTAATAAGCATCGTAGAAGCCCGCCGACAGCACATAGGTGCCGATCATGATGCGGCGCTTGACCTCGGGCCCGAAGCCGTCGGCGCGCGTCGCGGCATACATGTCCTGTAGCCCCGCCTTTTCGGGCAGGTCGCGCAAACCGTAGCGCACGCCGTCATAACGCGCGAGGTTCGACGACGCCTCGGCGGGCGCGATGATATAATAGGCCGGAAGCGCGTACTTCGTATGCGGCAGGCTGATCTCGACGACCTCGGCCCCCGCATCCTTCAGCATCGCAATGCCCGCATCCCACATCGCGTCGATGTCGGGGTCGATGCCCTCGAGACGATATTCCTTGGGAATACCGACCTTCTTGCCCTTGAGATCGCTCGACAAAGCCGCTTCCCAATTGGGCACGGCCATGTTCAGGCTCGTCGCGTCCTTCGGATCGAAGCCCGCCATATTCTCGAGCATGATCGCGCAATCCTTGACGTCGCGCGCCATCGGCCCCGCCTGATCGAGCGAGCTTGCGAACGCCACGATGCCCCAGCGCGAGCAGCGGCCATAGGTCGGCTTGATCCCCGAAATCCCCACGAACGCCGCGGGCTGGCGGATCGAGCCGCCGGTATCGGTTCCCGTCGCCGCGGGGCACAGTCGCGCCGCGATCGCCGACGAAGAGCCGCCCGACGACCCGCCCGGCGCGAGCGCGGCATTGCCGCCATCCTTGCGCTTCCACGGGCTGATGACATTGCCAAAGTAGGAGGTCTCGTTCGACGACCCCATCGCGAACTGGTCAAGGTTGAGCTTGCCGAGCATGCCGCAACCCGCGTCCCACAATTTCTGCGAAACGGTCGATTCATAACGCGGCACGAAGCCTTCGAGCATATGGCTCGCGGCGGTCGTCTGGACGCCGTTCGTCGCGAACAGGTCCTTCATCCCGATCGGCACGCCCGACAGCGGCTTCAGCGTCCCCGCCGAACGGTCGGCATCGGCCGCCTTCGCCGCCGCGATCGCATGATCGGGCGTTTCGACGATGAACGCATTGAGCGCCTTCGCGCCCGCGACATTGGCGTTGAACGCCTCTGCCACTTCGACGGCGCTGAAATCGCCGGCGCGGTGCCCGTCGCGGATCTGCGCGACCGTTAAATTCGTAAGATCAGTCATGTCGTTTCTCACCGTACCCCGGCGGAAGCCGGGGCCCAGAGCGTCAATGCGCCCATCTTTTCGTTTCTGGATCCCGGATCAATCGCGGCTACGCCGCTGTCCGGGATGATCGAATGATGGAACCTCATTCGATCACCTTGGGAACGCCGAAAAAGCCGTGCTGCGGCGCGGGCGCATTGGCGAGAATATCGTCGCGGCGGTTGCCGCCGGTCAGCGGGTCGGCGTCGACGACATCGTCGCGCAGCCGCAACGTGTTCGGGATCACCGCGGTCATCGGCTCGACCCCGGTCACATCGACCTCGCCGAGTTGCTCGACCCAGCCCAGGATGCCGTTCAATTCGCCTTCCATCGCGGCGGCTTCGGCATCGCTGATCGCGATGCGCGCCAGCGACGCGATTTTCCTTACTGTTGCCTGATCGATTGACATGATCGCCCTAACTTTAACGAAGCCGCGCCGCTAGCATCCCCGCCGGATCGCTTCAACCATGATCCTCCGCATGGCGTCGCCACAGAAAGGATCAAGTCACTCGAAATCCTCGCCCGCTCGCACGCCGTTGACGAACAGCTGCCGCCGCTTCACCTCGCGCACTTCCACTGTCGCATTTTTCAGCTCTTCGTTGGTCAGGTCATCGCTGTGCCGCAGGTTGCCATAGGCATCCGCGTCTTCGCGCCACTCCCCGTTTTCGTTGGGGGCCAGCAGCATCGACGCGTTCGGCGGTCGAACGACAATCAGCCGCCCATCATCAAGCCATCGAGCCACGCATAGCACATCGTCACAATAGCGCCTTTCACGAAGCATAGAGTAAACGCCCGGAGGCAAGGTCCGGCCTTCAGGCAGAACGCGCACCTTTTCCTCTATCTTCTTCGCTTCAAATTCGGCTTTCCTTACGTCAATCTTCTGGTCGTACCCCACCAACTTCCAGCGATCTTCGGATTGCAAAGCCCATTTCGCCAGATCGGCCTTTGCCTTGTCGGGCGATTTCGCCAGATCGCCCAGCGCTTTCCGCCCGCTCGGCCCGAAATCGAACGCCAGCGCCGCCCAGTCGAACTTCTCGGTCGTAATCGTCCCGGATTTCAGCCGCGCCACCTGATCGCGCGTCGAAATCGCCCCGAAGTCGAGGATCGGCAGCGCGAGGAACAGCGCCAGCAAGGCCAGCCCGATCGCCAGCTTCTGTTGCAACGGCCGCAGCCAATCGTCGAAATCGCGCTGCCCCTTCACCACCGCCCACACGCCCGCAATGCCGTACGCCAGCGCGATCGTCGCCGCGATCACGCCCCAGATGCGCTCGGGGGTCCAGCCGTACTGGATCACGCGCAAATGCATCGAATAGAAAGCGATGCCCGCGAGCGGCAACACCGCGACCGCCAGTACCGGCGCCGCCCAGCGCAGCATCGGGCTCGTCGCGCGATCGTCGCTGCCATTGCCGATCACCGCATTGGCGAGCAGCACCGCAAACGCCGCCACCGCCATCATCACAGCCGCGGTCGAAAAGCCCGAGTCCCAGAGCTTCTGCAGCCCGGTCCCCGCGAGCGAGAGCAGGAACAGCACCAATGCTACCGCCAGCACCGGCGCGAGCACCGCGAGCACGATCATCACCAGCCGCTGCAGCGTCGCGACCAGCTTGTCGCGCTCGCGCAGCAGGCCCACCGCGCCGCCGAACGCCGCGCCCGCCAGCATCCAGCCGAACCATTCGTCATTCAAGAGGTCGAAGATCAGGTTGATCCCGATCAGCTTGAACATCTGCCCGATCAGCACGGTGAGCAGGAAGGCGATGCCGACGAACGCGAGGCTCGCCGCGCCGATCACCGCGTCGGTCCACGCATGGCTGTGCAATCGCTCGTACGGCATCGACCACAGCTTCCAGAAGCGCCAGTCGGGCGCGACATCGCGCCGCGTCTGGAACAGCGGCGTCGCGACGAGCACTGCGAGCATTCCCGACCAGAACGGCCATTCGATCGGCGATCCCTGCAGATTATAAGCCGCGGCCTGCCAGGCAACCAGCCCGAGGATCGTGCCCCAGCCGAGCGCAAAGCCCAGCGCCCAATGCCAGCGGCGCAGCTCGGCCCCCAGCACGAAGACCACCACCGCGACCGCGACAGCGGTCGCGAGCGCACTGCGCCAGTGCGACAGCGGGTCGTCATAGGGATGGCTGATCAGCACATGAAAGGCGAGCCCTGCGGCAGAGCAGAGCGCCGCCATGATCCACGGCCGCAGCGGCCAAGGTGGATCGCTGTCGTCGAGACGCGCCGAAGGCGGGGGCGAATCGGGGACGGTGGGTGCGGTCGTGTCGGTCATGCGGCTCAGCCTATCCCGTAACCTCGTCATGCTGAAACAAGTTCGGCATAACGAGTTATTTGAAGGCGCGCGCGCAAGCAGCTAGAGAGGCTCGAAATTCCGTCTCCTCTCCCATGGAGCCCCGTTTTGGCCCGCAAATTCCTCTACTTCATTGCCGCGATCATCATTCTCATCCTCGCCGCCGGGGTTGTGTACCAGCTCTTCCCGGGTTGGATCGCGCGCACCGCGTTCGTTCCGAGCACCGAATTCAAGCCGCAGGCCGCGGTCGCGCCCAACGCCTACGACGACCCCAAAATGTGGTTTGCGCGGCCGGGAATGGAAAAGGATCCGTCGGCCTGGCGTCCGGCCGCCGACGGCAGCGAGACCCCCGGCACGGACCTTCCGGGAAAAAAAGCCGCGGCGCCATTGATCCCGCCCGCCAAGGCCTCCCAGGCGGCGACCGACACGCCCTTTCCAAAGGGCGACGCCGCCATCTTCTTCGTCCATCCGACGAGCTATTACAGCCGATCGAGCTGGAATGCCCCGCTCGAGGACCGCGATTCCGATCACCGCGCGAACCTCTTCGTGCAGGGCATGGCGAGTGCCTTCGCCGATGCCGGCGAAATCTGGGCGCCGCGATACCGCCAGGCGACGCTCGGCGCTTTCCTTGCGGAGGACCGCGTCACCGCGGGCAAGGCCATCGACTCCGCCTATCGCGACGTCGAGGAAGCCTTCAACGCCTTCCTCGCGGGCATCCCCAAGGACAAGCCGATCATCCTCGCGGGCCACAGCCAGGGCGCGCTCCACCTCACGACGTTGCTCAAGACACGGATCGCGGGTACCCCGCTCGCGAAGCGGGTCGTCGCGGCGTACGTCATCGGCTGGCCGGTCAGTCTCGACACCGACATCGCCGGCCTCGGCCTGCCCGCATGCCAGACCCCCGAGCAGAAAGGCTGCATCCTCGGTTGGGCGACCTTCGCCGATCCCGCCGATCCGGTGATGGTCACCGATGCCTATGACGGCACGATCGGCTTCGACGGCCGCCCGCGCGCGGGCACGCGGATGCTGTGCACCAACCCGCTGACCGGCATTCCCGACACCGAGGCGCCCCCCGCGGCGAATATCGGTACGCTGAAACCCACCGAGGGCTTTAAATCGGGCGCGCTGATTGCGGGCAAGATCGGCGCCAAATGCGACGACACGCGCGGTTTCCTGATGATCGGCGACGCCGATATCGCGAAAAACTATGTCGTCGCAGGCTATGTCCTTCCGGGCAACAATTACCACGTCTACGACATCACCCTCTTCTGGGCGAACGTGCGCGCCGACGCGCTCCGCCGTCTCGCGACGTACGAAGGCAAGCCGTCGCCGGTGCCGCCCGCTGCGGCGCCGACGCCTCCTCCGCTCGCTCCCGCCCCAACGCCCAAATCATAACCCGTCATTGCGAGGAGCCGAAGGCGACGCGGCAATCCAGAGATGCGTGAGCCGCCCTGGATTGCTTCGCTTCGCTCGCAATGACGATATTTTGGGACTAGACGCAGCATCATGATCACCACCGCCGCCCCCGATTTCGCTGCCCATTTCCCGAACGGCGGCCGCCTCGCGGGGCTCG
>NZ_DASWTD010000197.1:0-2018 GCF_036402335.1 Sphingopyxis sp.
GTCCGTCGCTCGGCGTCGGCCATCGCGAGCTGCAGCTTGGGATGCGCGAAATGCGGCTCGGCGAGCGCCATGATCGCAAGTGCGTTGACGAGCGTATCGGGCTCCGCCGCGGGGATCTGCGTCAGCGAATAGCCGTACATCGCGATGATCTGCATGTCATATTGGCCGGGGTTCGCAACCAGTTCACGCTTGATCGCATCGGTTTCCCCGGCGAGGAAGCGGGCGACCAGCAGCAGGCTGCGCTCGTCGGTCCAGGCGGCGCGCCGTGCCGGCTGTTTTCCCATCGCGCGGATGACCGCATCCGCAGCGAGCGAGGTGGAAAAGGGGTTCTGACCCGTCACGATGCGATCGCCGGATTGGACGAAGGGCAGCATGATCGCGGCTTCGGCATAGCGGCTGCCCTCGGCGCGCAGCGCGTCTTCGAGCAGGAAAGGGAAGTCCTTCGACCATCGCTTGCCGAACAGCGCTTCCTCCTCGTTGGTGAAACCCGTTGCCACGACGCCCGCGAGCAGGGGCGTGCCGTCGCGGCGTTTGATGCCAATCAGCGCAGCGGGGCCGTGGCACACCGCACCGATCACGCGGCCGGCGGCATGGCTGTCCGCGAGAAGCTTCCTGAGCGCGGTGTCGTGCGGCAGGTCGAACATCGCCCCCTTGCCGCCGACGACGAAGATCGCCGCATGGTCGCCGGCGCGGATCGTCCCAGAGGGGCGCGTGGCGGACAGCGCCGCCATCGCCTCGGCGTCGGCGAGCACCCGGGCGTTATAGGGTTTGGCCGGATCATATTCGTCGGCCTCGACCCGCCCGCCTCGCGGGCTCGCGACCTCGACCGCGAGCCCGTTGTCGCGGAATATGGCATAGGCCTGCGCGAACTCGTCGAATTCGAAGCCGGGCCGCGTCTTGCCGCCATCGGCGCCATGACCGCTCACGACAATAAGGATCTTCTCGGCCGGGACGGCGATGGCCGGCGGACTGGTGGCGAGCCCGATCGCGAGCAGGATGGCGCGAAGGAAACGGCGCATGCTTTTTCTCCAAATGGGCGAGGTTGGCGGGCGCCTAGCCCGCCGTGCGTCAAGCCGATGTCAAAGCTGCCACCCATCGGATTTGACACTCGTTTGACATGCGGTGGTCTAGGACGGGGCGTCCCCCTCCTGCCGAACGTTTCCGATGTCCCGCCTTTCTCTCGTCTGCCTGTCGCTTCTCCTGATGTTCGCCGTGCCCGCGACGGCCCGCGGCATGGCTCCCATCCCCGCGGCCGAGCTGCAGAAACTGCTCGCATCGCAGCATCTGGCAGGCGCGACATGGAGCCTGGTCGACGGCGATGATGTCCAGACCGGCGCCGCGGGTGTACGCGACATGGCGCGCGGTACCGCGATGCGCGCCGGCGACCGCGTCCATATCGGCTCGATTACCAAGACGCTCGTCGCGCTCGGCCTGCTGCGCCTCGCGAGCGAGGGGCGCGTCGATCTCGACGCGCCCGTGTCGACGGTGATTCCCGAGCTTCGTTTCCGCAACCCGTGGGACAAGACCGATCCCGTGCGCATCCGGCACTTGCTCGACCATAGCAGCGGGCTTGAGGATGCGCGGCTCTGGCAGATGTTCAGTACGCGGGTGTCGCCCGCCGACCCGCTGCTCGCCGCTTTCACACGCGATCCGTCGGTACTCGACATCCGTACGCGCCCGGGCGAGCGCACATCCTATTCGAACATGGGTTATGCTCTTGCCGGCCTCGTGATCGAACGCGTGACCGGCGTCCGCTACGAACGCTGGCTCGACGCGCATCTGCTCGGCCCGCTCGGCATGACGGACAGCAGCTTCGGTTTCGTCAGCCAGCTTGGCCCCGGGCGCGATGCGCGCCTTGCGTGGGGACATCACGACGACCTGACACCGGCGGCGGCGATGCCGATTGCGCTGCGTCCGGCGGGACAGTTTACGACGACCGCGCGCGACATGGCGACTTTCGCGCGCTTCCTTATGAGCGACGGGCGCGTCGGCGGCGCGCCATTCGTCCGCGCCGATTT
>NZ_DASWTD010000198.1:0-15203 GCF_036402335.1 Sphingopyxis sp.
CGTCGAAAGCGTGCTGAAGCTGCGTAGCCAGTAAGTGAAAGCTTCGCTGTCGGCGGGGACATATACCCGCACCAGATAGCCGGTGATGACCCCCAGGATCATCCCGATCAGAATATACAAAGTCAGGCGGTGGCCCATTAATCTACTCCCTGTTCCGCCTTGGGCGGATCCTTATGCGAGCGGAGGTAACAGGGTGATGCGCCGCGGGCAATCGCTGCCGGGCCTATCGCACGGTCATGGTGTCCAGAAGGCAAGCGCGGCGCAGCCTGCAACGCCCGTGAGGATGTTGAGCGGGACACCGATGCGCACGAAATCCATGAAGCGATAGTCGCCCGCGGCATAGACGAGCGTGTTCGTCTGGTAGCCGACCGGGGTCGCGAAACACGCCGACGCGCCGAGCATCAACGCGATGAGCAACGGCTGCGGGGCGACGCCCGTTGCCCCGGCGATCCCGATCACGAGCGGCCCCATCAGTGCCGCGACCGCATTGTTGCTCAGCAGTTCGGAGAGCAGCAAGGCCGAGAAATAGACGATTGCGATCACCGCCCAAGGCGGCGCGCCGGTCAGCACCGGCTCGAGTGCGCCGACCATCAGTGCGACCGAGCCCGCCTGTTCGAGCGCGGCGCCGACGGCGAGCATCGCGAAGATCAGGATGAGCACGTCGCCGTCGATACTGCCCCACGCCTCCGACGCATCGATGCAGCGGGTGAGCAGCACGATGCCGACGCCGATGAAGGCCGCGATGCCGATCGACATGATGCCCGTCGCCGAGAGCACGACGGCACTCGCCATCACAAGGATCGCGATCCATGCGCGGCGGCGGCGGAAGGCAGTGACTGACGCCATCGCCAGCCCGATCAGGTTGGGATTGTCGCGCAGCTGTCCGATATTCGCCTCGTCGGCGTCGATCAGCAGACGGTCGGCGGCGCGAATACGGTTTTCGGAGAGCGTCGGGCCGGGAAGATGGCGAAAGCGCGTAACCCCCAGAATGCGGACGCGCTGGCGCTGCAGGAAGGGAATTTCGGCGAGCGGCCGGTCGATCGAACGATGGCTCGGCGACACAGTGACTTCGACCACCGTCGACTCGCGTTCGGGACTGTCGCCGATGCCGATCGCGAAGCGCCGTTCGCTGCGGAGCGTCATCAAAGTCGCGCCATCGAGGCGCGCGACGATCCGGTTGCCCGCCGCAAGCCGGTGGTGGTGCGCGTCGGTCCCTGTGATCAGCCGTCCTCCCGCGATCACGCCGACGATCTGCGCCGGCGCGATCCCGAGGCTGGCGGCGTCGAGCGCCATATCGACCGCGGGATCATCGTCGCCGAGACCGAGTTCGGTGAGATAGAGCTGTTCCGCCCCGTCGGCCTTCTCGGCGATGCGCGGGTAATCCGATGGCAGGAAGCGCGCCATGATGAGCAGGCCGACGACGCCCGCCGCGGCAACCGCGAGGCCATAAGGGGTGATGCTGAACAGCCCGAAGGGCTCAAGCCCCGCTTGTTCGGCGATGCCCGAGACAACGAGGTTGGTCGAGGTGCCGATCAGGGTCAGGCAGCCGCCGAGCACCGCGATCACCGACAGCGGCATCAACAGTTTCTTGGGCGATACGCCGAGCGCCTCGGCAAGCCGGAAACAGACCGGCATCATCACCACGACGAACGGCGTGCTATTGATGAAACCCGACACGAGCAGGCCGCCGCCGAAGACCTCGATCACCGCAAGGCGCGGGTTTCGCTTGGCGCGGTCGACGACATAATTGCCGACCTTGTCGATCACCCCGGTGCGGATCAGCGCGCCCGACAGAATGAACATGGCGCCGACGGTGAGCGGCGCGCTGTTCGAAAAGACGCCAAAAGCGCCCTTTTCATCGAGCAAGCCGAGCGCGAGCATCGTGCCGGCACCCGCGACCGCGACCACCGAGGGCGAGAAGCGTTCCCAGACGAACGCCGCGAACATCCCCGCGAGCACGAGCAGGCCGATAACCGCCTTCTGCTCCGCGATAAATGCGGCGACGAAATTCACCAGGGCATCAGCCGTTTTGTGCCCTGTGCAGCAATTTATGGTCGGCGAGGACGAGCGCCATCATCGCCTCGACCACCGGCGCGCCGCGGATACCGACGCACGGGTCGTGGCGGCCCTTGGTGACGATGTCGGTCGCCTCGCCCGCCTTGTTGATCGTCGGCACGGGGGTGAGGATCGAACTCGTCGGCTTGAAGGCGACGCGTACGACGACGGGCTGGCCGGTCGAAATGCCGCCCGCGATGCCGCCGGCGTTGTTCGACAGGAAATCGGGGCGGTTGCTGCCGTCGGTCGCGGGTCGCATCGGATCGGCATTTTCCTCACCGCGCAGCCGCGCCGCGTGGAATCCGGCGCCGATCTCGACGCCCTTCACCGCATTGATCCCCATCATCGCGGCGGCAAGATCGCTGTCGAGCTTCGCATAGATGGGGGCGCCCCAGCCGGCGGGAACACCGCTCGCGGCGCATTCGATCACCGCGCCGAGCGAACTGCCCGATTTGCGGGCAGCGTCCATCAGCCCTTCCCAGCGCTGCGCCGCAGCGGGATCGGGGCAGAAAAAGGGATTGCGATCAATCTCTTCGAGGTCGAAGTTCGCAGGGTCGATCGCATCGCCGCCGATCTCGGCGACCCATGCATGGATCTGAACCTCGGGGATCACGAGCCGCGCGACGCCGCCCGCGGCGACGCGCGCCGCGGTCTCGCGCGCGCTCGACCGGCCACCGCCGCGATAGTCGCGGATGCCGTATTTGGCGTCATAGGCGTAATCCGCATGACCGGGGCGATACGCCTGCGCGATCTCGCCATAATCCTTCGAGCGCTGGTCGACATTCTCGATCATCAGGCTGATCGGCGTGCCCGTGGTCTTGCCCTCGAAAGTCCCCGACAGGATGCGCACCTGATCGGGTTCCTGCCGCTGCGTCGTATGGCGCGACTGGCCGGGGCGGCGCTTGTCGAGATAGGGCTGGATGTCGGCTTCGGACAAAGACAGGCGCGGCGGGCAGCCGTCGACGACAGCACCAAGCGCGGGACCGTGGCTTTCCCCCCATGTGGTGAAGCGAAGAACGCGTCCGAAGCTGTTGAAACTCATTGCCCTATCCCATCCGGCCGAATGCGGGTGCATAGTCCGCGCGTCCGCCTAGCGGCCAAGCCGCGCCCGAGTCCAGCATCATCGCCATGAAATGCGGCCCGGCGAACGGTGAGGCGAAGCGCGCCGCGAGTTCGGGCGAATAGCCGAAGCGGGGATAATAGCTTTGGTGGCCGAGAACGAAGCCGATCGTGGTGCCCTGTTCGCGAAGCGCGCCCAGGCCGGCGCGGATCAGGGCATCGCCGATGCCCTGCCCTTGCCGTTCGGGCACGACCGACACCGGACCTAGACCGGCGCCCGAGAGCGGGGCGCCATCGGCTTCGACATCCATGCGGCTGAACAGCACATGCCCGACGACCGCGCCGCGCCGTTCGGCAACGAGCGATACCAACGCGTCGCCGTCCTCACCGATCATCCGCACCAGTTCGGCTTCGCCCTGATGGCCGAATTCGGTTCCGGCGAAGGCGGCGCGAATAACGCTGTCGATCGCCTCGGCATCCGCCGCCGTCGCGGCGCGGATGCCGACATCTTCAGACAAGCGAAATGTCCGGAGCGTCTTCCTGTTTCATGCCGACGGTGTGGTAGCCCGCATCGACGTGGTGCGTTTCGCCCGTCACGCCCGACGACAGGTCGCTCAGCAGATAGAGCGCCGAGCCGCCGACGTCGTCGATCGTGACGTTGCGGCGGAGCGGGGCGTTGTGCTCGTTCCATTTCAGGATCAGGCGGAAGTCGCCGATGCCCGACGCCGCCAGCGTCTTGATCGGCCCGGCCGAGATCGCATTCACACGCACACCCTGCGGACCATAATCGTTTGCGAGATATTTGACGCTCGTCTCGAGCGCCGACTTGGCGACCCCCATGACGTTGTAATGCGGAATCACCTTTTCGGCGCCGTAATAGCTGAGGGTAAGCAGCGCCCCGCCGCCCTTGCCCGTTTCGGGATCGAACGGCGTCATCATCGCCGCGGCGCGCTTGGCGACCGCGGTGAAGCTGTAGACGCTGATATTCATCGTCATCAGGAAGTCGTCGAGCGTCACGTCGGCATAATGGCCGCGCAGCGCTTCCTTGTTGGTATAGCCGATCGCATGGACCACGAAGTCGATCGTCGGCCAGCGCGCCGCGAGCGCCCCGAACGCGGCATCGAGATTGTCCATATCGGCGACGTCGCAGTCGATCAGGAAATCGCAGCCGAGATCGTCGGCGAGCGGCTTCACGCGCTTCAGCATCACATCGCCCTGATAGGAAATCGCAAGCTCGGCGCCGTGCGCGTGCAGCGCCTTGGCAATGCCCCATGCGAGCGACTTGTCGTTCGCGAGGCCCATGATCAACCCGCGCTTGCCAGTCATCAGACCCGTCATTTTTCGTCTCCGGTCTTTTTTATAATCACATCGTCGACGCGCCCAATAGCGTCGTGGCCCAAATCCTCAACCTCTACCAAAGCGGCATTGAGTTCGGCGCCCATCACCATACCCAATCCGACGAGGTAGAAAAAGAAGAGCGCGATCATGACGCCCGCAAGGCTGCCGTAAGTCGCGTCATAGCTGAGCAGGCTGGCGAGCAAAGGTGGCAGCGCAAGTGTCACGCCAACCCACCAGAGAGTCGTGAACAGCGCGCCGGGCCATTTCGGGCAGTTCTTGAGGCGGCGATATTTGGACGGGGTCAGGCTGTAGAACAGCATGTAGATGGCCAGAAACAGGCCGAACCCCGACACCCCGCGCGAAATCAGGACAACGCCGAACGACTGATATTTCTCGGGCAGCACGCGCGTAACAAATTGTTCTACGCCGACGATCAGCACCTGCATGCTGAACGACAGCAGCATCAGCACGACCGCGCCGGTGATGATGCCGATCGACAGCAGGCGGTAGTGGAAGAAACCCTTGGAAAAATGCGTGCCATAGGCACGGCGGAGGATGTCGCGCACGGTTTCGATCAGGCTGCCGACGGTCCACAGCGCGACGAGCGCGCCGAGCCACAGGAAGATGCCGGTGCGCGCGGTCATGACTTCGCGGATCGGACCCGACAGCGCCTTGGCGACGGTCGGCGGCATGGTCGAAAAGACCGCTTCGATCGCCTCCTCGCCGCCGACGCTGCCGCCGAAGATCGACAGTGCCGCGGCGAGCAGGATGAAGAAGGGAAAGAGCGCGATCAGCGCGAGATAGGCCAGATTGCCCGCGTGAATGAAGCCGTCGGTATAGGTGCCGACGACAACGCGCCGGACGATATGAAAGGCACGCGTACCGGGACCCAGCGTCTGCCGGCCGCGGGCGAGCACCCCCTCGGCGCGCGCGCGCAGCTTGACGCGCTTGGCGCGTTCGGCGCGCGCTTCGGGCGAATGCGGCGAATGGCCTTCGGCCAGGAATTCCTTGCCGACCTCGTCGGCGACCTCGCGCTCGAGCGCGGCGACGATCTTCTGGTCCCTGGCTTCAGCCACGGATCACACGCCAAGCTCCGCCCGCACGTCGCGCGGATCGGTCCATTCGCTGAGCAGCTTGATCAGCGCCTCGTCGTCGGCGGGCAGGTCGACCATCAGCCGCACCAGCTGGTCGCCGCGGCCGCCGCTCTTCTGGCTGAAGCCCTTGCCCTTGAGGCGCATGACCTTGCCCGACGACGAGCCGGCGGGGATCGACAGCATCACCGGACCATCGACGGTCGGCACCTTGATCTTCGCGCCCTTGACCGCCTCATTCAGCGTCACCGGCAGGTCGAGGCGGATATTGGCGCCCTCGCGTTCGTAAAAGGGGTGGTCCTTGACGGTGATCGTCACGATGCCGTCGCCGGTGCCGCCCGGGCCCGCCTGCCCCTTGCCGGCGAGGCGCATCTGGGTACCGGTTTCGACGCCGGCGGGCAATTTCAGGTCAATCGTCGCGCCGTCGGCGAGAGCGATGCGCTGCGGCGCCTGCGTCGCGGCGTCGATGAAGGACACCGACAGGCGATAGGCGACATTGGCGCCCTTGGGGGGTGGTCCGCTGCGTCCGCCGAAACCGCCGAACGGGCCGCTGTTGCCGCCACCGCGACCACCGAACAGCCCTTCGAAAATATCGCCAAAATCGGCGCTCTCGTTGCCGAAACCGCTGAACCCGCCGGGGCCGCTGCGCTGGTCGCCGCGGAAACCGCCGCCGCCATAGCCGAACGGCATCGCGGGATTACCCTCGCCATCGATCTCGCCGCGGTCGAACTGCGCGCGCTTGGTCTTGTCCGACAGGATGTCATACGCCTTCGTCACGTCGGAGAATTTCTCCGACGCCTTCGGGTTGTCCTTGTTCTTGTCAGGGTGCAGTTCCTTGGCGAGCTTGCGATAGGCGGACTTGATTTCCGCTTCGCTCGCACTCTTCGTAACGCCCAGGGTGGAATAGGGATCGGCCATCATGCTCCTGTAGCCCGATAAATGTCCGGGCGTGAAGGCCCGATTGCGCGTCGATGTGGTAATGCCCTGCAAAACGGTCAAGTTCCCGATAAGCCGCTCGACCATGCAGGCGGCGCGCATTATGACCGCGCGGATGAGCGACGATCCCTTTTCCCTGTTCGATAGCTGGTTCGCCGAAGCGCGCGCGAGCGAGCCCAATGACGCCAATGCGATGGCGCTCGCGACGACGACGAGCGACGGACGTCCGTCGCTGCGCATGGTCTTGCTCAAGGGCCATGGCCCCGACGGGTTCGTCTTTTACACCAACCTCGACAGCCGCAAGGGCGGCGAACTGGCGGCGAACCCGCATGTCGCGCTGCTCTTCCACTGGAAATCGCTGCGGCGGCAGGTCCGCATCGAGGGCGCGGTGACCCCCGTCGACGATGCGACCGCCGATGCCTATTTCGCGACGCGCAGCCGCGACAGCCAGCTCGGGGCATGGGCGAGCGACCAGTCGCGGCCGCTCGACGATCGTGCGACATTCGAGGCGCGTTTTGCGGCAATGGAAGCGCGCTTCGCGGGCCAGGACGTACCGCGCCCGCCGCGCTGGTCGGGCTGGCGCGTTAATCCTTCGGCGATCGAGTTTTGGCAGGATCGCGCACACCGGCTGCACGAACGCACCCTGTTCCGGCGCGTTGGCACCGGCTGGACGAAAGGATTGCTGTTTCCATGAGCGCACCCCGCCGCCTTCCGATCACGCAGGTCGACGCCTTTGCCGACCGCCCGTTCACCGGCAACCCCGCCGCGGTAATGCCGCTCGAGGAATGGCTCGACGACGCCACGCTGCAGGCGATCGCGGCCGAGAATAATCTCGCCGAAACCGCCTTCCTTGTCCCCGACGAAAGCGACGAGGCCGATTACGAGCTACGCTGGTTCACCCCGACGATCGAGGTCGCGCTGTGCGGCCATGCGACGCTCGCGAGCGGGCATGTCCTGCTGTCGGCGGCGCAGTGGCGCAGCGACATGCATTTCCGCACGCGCAAGGCCGGCCGCCTGACGGTTGCGCGTAACGGCGACGACGACGAGGGCTATCGCATGAAGCTGCCCGCCTATCGCCCCGGCGCAAAACCGATGCCCGACATCGTACGCGCGATGGGCGGCAATGTGGTCGAGACGCTATGGCACGACGGTGGCTACGCGCTGATCGTCTATCGCAGCGCCGAAGAGGTTCGTGCACTGACGCCCGATCTGGCCGCGCTCGGCGATGGCGATATCCTGTACATCGCGACCGCGCCGGGGACGGGCGATCCGTCGGGCGCCGACGTGGTCAGCCGCGCGTTCGCCCCCGGCGCCGGCATCCCCGAGGACCCGGTGACCGGCTCGGCGCATAGCGTGCTGACGCCTTACTGGACGACGCGCCTCGGCCGCGATCAGTTCGCCGCCTATCAGGCGAGCGCACGCGGCGGCCATGTCGGCTGCCGCCTCGATGGTGACATGGTCGAACTCACCGGCACCTGCGTCACGACGGTGGTGGGCGACTTTCTCTTGTAAGGCGGAGGCTTGTCGGTTTGCGACCGGGAGCTGCCACTATAGAACGTCGCCCCCGCGAAGGCGGGGGCCGCTGGAGAAGTAGCGTAAGGCCGACAACGGCCCCCGCCTTCGCGGGGGCGACGGATTGTTCGAACGCCCGCTCCCCACCCCAAAACGAGCATCCGACCTGCGCCTCAAAGCGCCGCCGTCAAATCGGCGAGATGGCGGCGGAGCGCCGGGAACTGATCGTCCTTGGTGACGCCCAGCCGCACGATCGTCAGCCGCTGCGATGGCGAGACGATGATATATTGCCCTTGGTGACCGATGCAGGCGAACAGGTCGTTCGGACCGCGATCGGGCCATAGCGCCGGCTGTGCGCCCGCCGGGCGCCGGCGGTTGAGCCAGATGTGCCCGCCATAGCCCGCATCGTTCGCCGATGGCGTCAGCATGAATTTCATCCAGGTTTCGGGGAGCAGCCGCTGGCCGTTCACGACGCCATGGTTGCGCAGGAACTCACCGAACTTTGCATAGTCGCGCGCGGTCGCGTGCATGATCGACCCGCCGATCATCGTTCCGTGCGCGTCATATTCGGGCGTCAGGCTGGCCATCCCGAGCGGCTCGATCAACCGCCCGCCGATGAAATCGCGCATCGCATCGCGGCGTGCGTCGGGATTCTGCGACGGAGTCAGCGTGTCGGCGATGATGTCGGACAGGATGACGCTCGTCGCCGAACTATAATTGAAAATTTCGTCGGGCTGTGCCGCCGCGGGTTTCGCTTCGGCAAAGCCCGCCATGTCCCCGGCGGCGCTGCCGAACAACATCGTGACGGTATCGCCCTGCCATACCGGATCGCCATTTTCGACATGCTCGAGCCCCGACGACATGTGGAGCAGGTGTTTGAGCGTGATCGCGCCGCGCGGGTCGCCGCTACGCTGCCACGCCTCGACCGGAGCGGGTCCGTCGAGCGACAATTGGCCGTCGGCGACAAGGAAACCGGCGAGCACTGCGGTAATGCTTTTGGCCATCGACCAGCTGATCAGCTTCGATTCGGGACCAAAGCCTGCGGCGTAGCGTTCGTAAATCGGCTCGCCGTCGCGCAGCACGAGGAGCGCGCGTGTTTGCCCCACATCGTCGGCGTCGGTGAACAGGGCATCGGCATGTGCACGGATCGCCGCGGGCAGCGCGGGCAGCGGCTGCGGCGTATCGACCGCCGCGACGCTGTCGAGCGACGCCCCGAATTTGGGCGCCGGCGATGCGGGCGCCATACTCCCCTGCCCCGCCGCCTGGCTCAGCGACCATATACCGAGCGCCGCGAGGGCGGCACTTGCCAGCAGCCGTTTTTTCGTGATCATGGCACGGGTGAATAACATCAATCCGACCGGTCCTTCAACGGGCGAGACACCGGCCGCCGCGCCGCCAGCCCCGAATCCCGCGCCGCCACCCGTACAGAAGCCGAAGAAGCCCGGCCGATGGGGCGGTTGCCTGCCGTGGGTGCTGGTTCTGGGAGTGCTGCTGGCGATCTTCGCGATCTGGAAATTCCCGTCGTTCAAGGCGCAGGCCGAACTTGGGTCCGCCTATGCCGCGCGCGTCGGCTGTTCGTGCCGCTATGTGCAGGGGCGCAGCCTCGAAAGCTGCCAGAGCGATTTCGAACCCGGAATGGAGATGGTGTCGCTGAGCGAGGACCCGGCGACGAAGACGGTAACCGGCAGCGTCCCGTTGCTCGCGTCGCGCAGCGCGCGTTACGCGGGCGCCAGCGGTTGCCTGCTACGCCCCGAAAATTAGGGCCATGCGGGGAACATCTTCCCGATCCAAGGCGTTTTGCAGACCGGAAATCAACCCTTTGGTTTTCCAGAAGGAGACCGGAATGAAGCGCCACCTTCTTTTGGCAGCCCTGGCCGGATCATCGCTATGCCTCGCCGACGCCGCCTTGGCACAATGGCTGGAGCCCCAGCTCGACGCGCAGCGCTGGGCCAATCTCCGCAAGCATCAGCAGGAACAGGCGAAGAAAGCGGCCGAGCAGCGCAAACGCGGCGGCAGCGTGGATAGCAAGCCGGTCACGCTGGCCGAGCGGCAGGCCGCGTGGTCGCGGAACAAGAGCGAATATCGCCGGCGCATGCTGCGCGACGGGCAGGCAAGCGCGGATCGCTGGCTCGACACCATAGTCCGCGCGAACCGATAAGGCCGCCCGCTCAGCGGCGCGCGTCGGCCCCGAAACGCGCGGCGAAAAGCGCAACCGCCGCCGGCACTCCGAACACGATCACTCCGATCCCGGCCTCCACGCTCCAGCTGTAACCCGCGTGGAGCACGCCGACGAGCAGGTTACCGACCGATACGATCAGCCATAGCAGCAGGAACCAGCGCGTCGCGCGCGCCGGATCGCGAAGGGCCAGACGCAGGACGATCAGGAGCGCGAGTCCCGCAAGCAACATCACGGCCGTGTGCGACATATCGCTACTCCTCCTCCCAAGGTGCCGGGACGATAGCCGAGGCATGGCGACGGCGCCACTCGCCCGGCGACATACCGAGCTTGCGCCGGAAAATGGCACACAGATGCGCGTGGCTGGAAAAGCCGGTCGCAAAGGCGATCTCGGCGACCGAAAGCGGCCGGTTCATCAGGAACCAGCATGCGCGCCGCAGCCGCTGGCGCAGCATATATTGCGCCGGCGTGTAGCCGGTCGCACGCGCGAAATGGGCGATCAGACTGTTAACCGACATTCCGGCCTGTGCCGCCATCTCGTCGACCGACAGCGACACTTCGAGCCGGGTCTGGATGAACGCCATCAGGTCGTTGATGCGCTGGATTATCGCGGGCGATTCGGGCCGTCCCGCCATCCCGTCGAGCGTCTTGCCAAGGATCGTGATCAGAGGGTCGGCGGCGGCCGCGTCGCCGGCAAGCAACGCCCGGACAAGTGCCGCAAGCGTCAGGTCGTAATGCGCCGCGAGTGCACGGGTGTCGGGCGCGATCGTCAGCCGGGCTGCAGGGATTTCCACCTCGACATAGCGGACGGCGCCGCCCTTCGCCTCGCCGTGATAGCGATGACCGGCGGGCGCCAGCCACATTTCGCCCGGCAAGGGATCGCCGAGCGATGTCCGCCGTCCGTCGAGCCAAGTCTCGAGCCAGTGATAGCTTCCCGCCTCATACAGGTAGAGCGCATGGACATCGCGTTCGATTATCCAGCTAGAAGGGCCATCGATCCGGTCCACGATCGAGGCGACCTTGAGTCCACCCACATTCATGGCCCGATTATGGCAAGTATGGGAGAATCTGAAAGCCTGCTATGTTTACGAATTATATGGTTAAATCGCCGCTTCAAAATCCCGGATCGTATATGATTGCCGGGGAAAAACAGTTGCGGACAAGATCATATGTGCGCGCTGCGCACAGCAACCCAGACCCCCCCCAAGGCGGGCGGCAACAGGCCGCCCGCCACTTTTTTTGGCTGCAGCTTGCAGGTCCGAAATGACGGCTTTCGATCGGAAGCTGCCGATAGGGATGTGCACCCCGGCGAAAGCCGGGGCCCAGAATTCTAACGCGAACTTGGCGTGCTACCGCATGGGCCCCGGCTTTCGCCGGGGTGCACAAAAGGGACAACTCCCCACCCCAATGCAGATCGTTTGGGGGTAGCTCTCAGGTTTCGGCAAGAAACTCGTCCATCGCGGCATTAACAGCATCGGGTGCATCCCACGGTACAAAATGGCCGCAATCGGGAACCTGGACGATCGTCACGCCGGGGACCAGATCCTCCATACCGTCAAGGTTGCACGGCGGCAGCGCGACATCGTCGAGCGCCCAGATGACGAGGGTCGGGATCGCGAGTTTCGGGAAGGGCATCGCGGGCGGGTCGGCATAGGGCTCATCCATCGCGGGCACGTTGATCGTCGAGCCGCGATACCAGTTGATCATCCCGCGGCAGGCGTCGCGATCCTCCCAATCCTTGAGCAGCCGCCCGATCTCGTCGGCGGGCTGGAGCCCGCCGCTCGGCACGCGCCCGGCAAAGGCATGCGCGAGGATACCGGCGATGCCATGCTCCTCGATGATGCTGTCGCTCGCCGGGTCGCGGAAGGTGCGGATATATTGGCTTGCGGCGCGCTGCTCGGGATTATTGGCGACGAGGCGCTGGAAGATCGCAGGGTGCGGCGCATTGGCAATGACCGCGCGCGTGACTCGGCCCGCCCAGGCAGGGTGCAGGCCGCCCGGCTGGCCGCCAAGCGCGACGCCCCACGCGATCGCCCCGCCCCAGTCGTGGCCGACGATCGTGAACTCGCCAACACCCAGCGCATCGGCAAGCGCAAAGATATCGGCGATCAGCTTGTCCGGAGTGTAGGATTCGGCATCCTGCGGCTTCGACGATCCGCGATAACCGCGCTGATCGGGCGCAATGCAGCGAAAGCGGTCGGCGAAATGCGGCAACTGGTGGCGCCAGGTGCGGTGCGATTCGGGAAAACCGTGGAGGAAGATGAGCACCGGCGCGTCGCGCGGGCCCATGTCGACGACGTCGAGTTCGACCCCGGTCGAAAGCTTGACACGCTGTTGTTCGAAATCGCCGATCATCGATACCGCTCCTTTGGTTTCTTTTCGAAACCAATCTGGCGGGGATCGGCGCGGCTGGCAAGCTGCAAGAAATGGCGGGCGATTATTCGCGCGGCGTCATGTTCGCCTCGTCCTGCGGCAGCGTCTTGAAGATCGGCCATTCACGCATGTCGCCGCCGCTGCGGCACCGGTGCGACGCCAACTCTTCCTCGCCGCGGAGCACCGTCAGCCCCCCGTAGAAGCTTTCGCCCGTGCTGCCTTCCTCGGTCATCCCCATGCTCGGCGCCGACCAATGGGCGTAGACGACATAATTATACTCGCCGCTGACGAAACGCAGCGTCTGGTCTTCGGCACGCGGATAGAGCGTGCGGTGATAGAAGACGCGGTTGCTTGGGCCATCGGCGACGATCCGCAGCTCGGCTTTCGCCCTGGTGCCGTATCGATAGACGAGCGCGTCGCCCTGCTGGGTGACGGTCAGCTGCTTGGCACCAAAGCTGCACTCGAATACCGGTTCGGGGGTCGCGGCGAGCGTCAGCGCGAGCAGCAGGCTCACGGATAGCTCACCGTTTTCGGCACTTCGGGGATCGGGATGAACTCCTCGCTGTCGCCCGGGACGAGCGGGAATTTGCGATCCTTCCACTCCTGCTTCGCCTCGTTAATCCGCTCGCGCGACGAACTCACGAAATTCCACCAGACGTGGCGCGGCGTCGTGAACGCCTCGCCGCCGAGCAGCATGACGCGCGCGTCGGTCTCGGCGCGCAGCGTCATCGCCTGCCCCGGCTGGAGGATATAGAGGCTCGACCGCTCGAGCCGCTCGCCGTCGAGGCTCGCGTCGCCCAGCGCCACAAGGATCGCGCGCTCGTCGGCCTCGGCATCGATCGGCAGGCTGGCGCCCGCGTTCATCAGGATGTCGGCATAGATGGTCGCGCTATGCTGCGTCGTCGGCGCATTCACGCCCCACAGGCTACCCATGACGACGCGCGCCGAGACATTGCCGTCCTCGACGAGCGGCAGCCTGTCGGCGGGCACATGCTCGAACGCCGGGTCGATCTCTTCCTTGCCGTCGGGCAGCGCGAGCCACGTCTGCATGCCCGAGATCGGCGAGCCGCTGGCGCGCTCGGCCGGCGGCGTGCGCTCCGAATGGACGATGCCGCGCCCCGCGGTCATCAGGTTGCACGCGCCGGGGCGGATCGTCGCATAATTGCCGAGGCTGTCGCGATGATCGATCGCGCCCTCGAACAAATAGGTCAGCGTCGACAGGTTGATATGCGGGTGCGGGCGCACATCCATCCCCTGCCCGATGTCGAAATGCGCCGGGCCGAACTGGTCGACGAAGATGAACGGGCCGACCATCGTCCGTGCCTTGTTCGGCAAGGTGCGGCGCACGTCGAACGCGCCAATGTCGTGGGTCGAGGGGGTGATGACGGTGAACATCAGTCGAGCCTTTCCAGCGTCTTTTTCGTCTTTTCGGTTTCGACATTGCCGGTGTTCAGCGTCGAACCCGGTTCGAGCAGCAGCACATGGCATTCGCCATCCAGCGCCTCTGGGCAGTGCTCGGTGCCATGCGGGACGATGATGAATTCGCCGGGCTCGACGATCACATCGCCGGTTCTGAGCCCCATCTTCATCCGCCCCGCGACGACGAGGAACAGTTCATCCTCGACCTCATGATGGTGCCAGTCGAACCGGCCGTCGAACTTCACCAGCTTGACCTGGAAATTGTTGATGTCGCCCGCGACGCGCGGATTCCAGTGATCGTGGAAGGTCGCGAAGGCTTCGGCGAGGTTCACCTTGGCGGCGGTCATGGTGCGGGGGTCCGCAAGATCTTGTCCATCGCTTTTCCCTTGGCAAGTTCGTCGATCAGCTTGTCGAGATAACGAATCTCGCGCATCAGCGGCTCGGCGATCTCCTCGACGCGGATACCGCAGATGACGCCCTTGATCTGGTCGCGCGCGACGTTCAGCGCGGGCGCATCGCCATAAAATCCCTTGAGGTCGGTCTTCGCTTCGATCTGCGCATCGAGTGCTTTCTGGTCATAGCCGGTCAGCCAGCGGATAATCTCGTCGACCTCGGCCTTCGTCCGCCCCTTGCGCTCCGCCTTGGCGACATAATGCGGATAGACGCTCGCAAAGCTGTACCCATAGACGCGATGCTCGCTCATGCCCGATCACCCTTCGCCCGGTGCGGTCGCCTTGATCGCGAGGGCGTGGACGCGCTGTCCCGGCAGGTCACCGAGCGCCTTGTTCACCGCACGCTGGCGCGCGACGCGATTCTGGCCGGCAAAGCCCGCCCATTCGATGGTCAGGCTGAAATGCGATTCGCCGCTGCCGTCGTCGCCCATATGGCCGTGATGGCTGGCGCTGTCGTTGCTGAGGACGAAATTCGCGTCGGGAAAGGCTGCGCCGAGCAGGCTTTCCATCTCTTGCTGTACCGGGCCTTTGTTGCTCATGGGGTTGACCATAAGCGCTCCATCGCCAAATTATAAGGCCTCCCAAAGATCGGGTTCCACCCTTCGATTCCGAAAGCCTATCGTGCCGTCTTCCGCTCGCCCCACCCGTTTTCATGGCCGCGTCCCGCGCGAAGCCCCCTGCGCCGCGCCCGGGTGCCATGAGCCCGGCGAATTCCGCGCGCCAATGGCGTGGACGCGCTGTCCCGGCAGGTCACCGAGCGCCTTGTTCACCGCACGCTGGCGCGCGACGCGA
>NZ_DASWTD010000199.1:0-11936 GCF_036402335.1 Sphingopyxis sp.
AGCCAGACGAAGAACAGGCTGCGCGGCACGCCGCCGGTGTACCAATTGCCCTGTTCCTGAAAGCGGCCAACCTTGCCGATCCCGGCGCCCGCCGCCATTGGCACCATCGCAGCGTGCGCGGGATGGTTTTGCCCGGCAAGCGCGAGCTGCCATTCGGCGGAGGAGGAGCAGCCGAGCGTGCCGACCTTGCCATTCGACCAGCCCTGCGCCGCGATCCAGCTCAGCGTGTCGTACCCGTCGGTCTGCGGCTTGCCGAGGATCTCGTATTTCCCCTCGGAGAAATAGCGCCCGCGTTCGTTCTGGACGATGAAGACATAGCCGCGCCGCACCGCCTCGATCGCATAGCGCTGCGTCGATCCGCGCAGCTTGTGCTCGTTATACGGTGTCTTCCACAGGATTACGGGCAGGCGGCCGGTGGCATTCTTCGGCGTATAGATGTTGGTCGACAGGCGAACCCCGTCGCGCATCGGAACCATCACGGCGATTCGGGAATCGGCGTGGGTCGCAAGCTCGCTTTCCAGCGCTTCCGCTGTGTATTTGGAGAGGTCCTGGGCGGCCACCGGCGGCGCCGCGGCGGCGGCAAGAAGCAAAGCGAGCGGCGAGCAAAAGCGCAACATCAGCAACTCCATCATCCCGGTTTTCGGGCCCGATTCGACACCGGAGGCCACCAGACCTCAACCCAAACTCCTTGTCAATTATGGGCTTAATTTCTCATAAAAGAAATATATTGTCCTGAATAGGACATTATGGCAGCTTCTGTGAACGGGACACAGAATAAGCCGCCGTCGAGCGGCCCAGCACAAAGGGGCGGATGAGATGCACAAGGATATTTACAAGCTCGGTTACACGCTTGCCCGCGGCAGCAGCGCTGCGGCGCTTGCGATCGGATTATGTGTCGCCGTGCCGGCGGCGGCGCAAACCGCTTCCGAGGCGGTGGCGGCGAACGATGAAGAGATTCTCGTTACCGGCTCGCGCATCGCACGCGCCGGTTTCGACCAGCCAACGCCGACGACGGTGATCGGCGAGGACGAATTGCGCCTCGGTGCGCGTCCGAATATCCAGCAGGTGCTGAACGATCTTCCGCAAATCCGCCCCACCACCACGCCAAGCGTGTCGAACGGCAATACGTCGACCGGCACCGCGCCTGTCGACATGCGCGGCCTCGGCACCGACCGCACGCTGGTGCTGCTCGACGGCCGCCGCTTCGTCGGCGGCGGCAATCTGAATTTCATCCCGACGAATCTGGTCGAGCGCGTTGAGGTCGTGACGGGTGGCGCGTCGGCGGCCTGGGGTTCCGGCGCGGTCGCCGGCGTCGTCAACATCCTTCTCGACAAGGATTATGACGGCCTGTCGATCGGCGGCAACGTCGGCATCTCGTCGCGCGGCGACGGGTTCCGCTATGGTTTCGATGCGAAATTCGGCACGAGCTTTGCCGACGGGCGCGGCCATTTCATCATCGGCGGCGAATATGTCAAAGACCGCGGCGTGATCAACCGGAGCTCGCGGCCGCAACTCAACAGCCCCGATTTCATCCCGTCGGGTACAGGCTCCGAACTCGTTCGTGACGTAAATTTCGGCAACGTCACGCTCGGCGGTCTCATCACCAGCGGCGTGCTGGCGGGGCAGACGTTCAACCCCGATGGCTCGCTTCGCGATTTCCGTCGCGGCACGGGCATCGGTGCAGGCGCCTTCCCGCTGCGGATGGTGGGCGGCGAAGACGGCATCAATCTTTATGACACGATTCCCGTATCGTCGCCGTTCGAACGGCTGAGCACTTACGCCCGGCTGAGCTATGAGGTAGGCGATGCGACCTTCTGGGTCGACGGCACCTATGCGCGTGCATTGTCGAACGCGCCCTTCTTCGGCGATTATACCGTCGGTGGCGCGCTGGGCCTGCCTTATCTCACGATCCAGGCGGACAACCCCTATCTGTCGCAGGGAATCCGCGACCAGCTTGCCGCTGCGGGCGAAACCAGCTTTACGCTTGGCCGTTACTTCAATGACGCCCTGCAATTGCAGTTCCGGGGCCTGCGCGTCAGCAAGGAAGCCGCGATTGGCGTCGATGGCACCTTCGGCAACGGCTTCCGGTACAAGGCTTGGTACAGCCACGGCGAGGTCGACAGCGAACAGTCGATGGCCAACTCGCGTCTGGTCCGGCAGTTCAACAATGCGATCAACGCGGTGTCGAGCGGCGGGCAAGCTGTCTGCGCGATCAATGCCGACGCCGATCCGGCCAATGACGATCCCGCGTGCCGGCCGATCAATCCCTTTGGCGCCTATAATATATCGCCCGAGGCGCGCGATTATATCACAGGGACCCAGCAATCCTTCGGCACCACCAAGCTCGATTCGGCCGGTGCCGAGGTCCAGGGCGATCTCTTCTCCCTGTGGGCCGGGCCGGTAACCTTTGCGGTCGGCGCCGAGGCGCGCTGGGAAGAACAGATTTCGTCGCGCGACGATTTCACGGTGGCGAACGCCAGCAACTTCGGCATCCTCGTCTTCTCGACCCCGACCTCGGGCGGGTTCAGCGTCAAGGAAGGGTTCGGCGAAATCCTGATGCCCGTGCTCAAGCTCGAGGACAAGCTTGAACTCGATTTCAACGGTGCGGCGCGCTATTCCGATTACAGCACCAGCGGCGGCATCTGGACGTGGAAGCTCGGCGGAACCGCGCGGCTGTTCGGCGACCTGCTTCTGCGCGCGACGCGTTCGCGCGACATTCGCTCGCCGGGAATCGGAGAATTGTTCGCGGTGCGCTCGATCAATATCGGGCCGCTGAACGACCAAGACAATCCCGCGGCGCGACTGGCGGCCAATCCTGCCTATAACCCGACGCCGTCCACGGTGACGACATTTACGGGCGGCAATCCGGATCTCGTGCCCGAAGTGAGCTATACAACGGCGCTCGGTGCGACCTATTCGCCGTCCTATATCCCCGGTTTCAGCGCCTCGGTCGATTATTACAAGATCAAGATCGACGGTGCGATCACGGCGCTGAACGGATCGAACCTGACGCTCGCCTGTTTCCGCGGAAGCACCGCAGCCTGCGATCGCATTACGCGCGATTCGACGGGGACAGTCGTCGAGGTCGCGGCCAACCAGCAGAATATAGCGAGTTTCGAGACGAGCGGGTTCGACATGGAGGCATCCTATGTCGCGAGGCTGGCCGAGGGTGGCAGCATACGCCTCCGCGCGCTCGCGACCTATGTCGACAAACTGGTGTTCGATACCGGCCTCAGCCGCGTCGAGACCGCCGGCGACGTCGGCGATTCGGTGCTGCGCGCGACGCCGAAATGGCGCGGAACGCTCAGCGCAACCTACGAGGACGATAATGTCGGGTTCGACATTCGCGCCCGTTATATCGGTGGCGGCAATTATGACCGGACGCGCACGACGCTGATCAACAACAAGATTGGCGCACGGACCTATGTCGACATCGGCGCGCGGTTCAAGGTGGACGATCGTTTCACGATGTTCGCCAACGTCAACAATGTGTTCGACCGCAAGCCCCCGCTTATCACCGTCAACAGCACGCTGTACGACGTCGTGGGCACCTATGCGACGGTCGGCGCGCGGGTCGATTTCTAGGCTGCCGGCAAATCGTCGCCAGCATTCGGATGGCCCAGACAAGACGAGGGGATTTGCGGTCATGCGCAGAGGGTTGATCCGCTACGGCTTTGCATTGGCCCTGCTGCTGCCCGGCGTCCTTGTCGGGGCGGCGGTGGCGGTTCAACCGGCGGCAAGTCCGCCGGTTGCCGTCGCCCCGGGCCTGTCGGACTATGAAGCGCAGGACGTGATGATTCCGATGCGCGACGGCATCCGCCTGCACGCGCAGGTCTGGCGCCCGAAAGGCCATGCCGGTGAACTTCCCGTCCTCATGACGCGGTCGCCTTATGGTTTCACGCGCGAGCGGATCGACCGCGGCCTCAGCAAGGCGGGAGGCTATGGCGAACTGGCCGAGGACAAGTTCATCTTCGTTTTTCAGGATATTCGTGGCCGCTTCGGCTCCGAAGGCGAGTTCGTGAACCTGCGGCCGCTCAAGAAGACGACGGACGGCATCGACGAGGCCACCGACACCTATGACACCATCGACTGGCTGGTAAAGAACCTGCCCGGCAATAATGGCAAGGTCGGCGTGTTCGGCGTGTCCTATGGCGGCTGGACCGCCGCCGTGGCGACGGTGAATCCGCATCCCGCATTGAAGGCGGTGACCTCGCAGGCGTCTCCCGAAGACATGTTTATCGGCGACGATTTCCTGCACAATGGCGCCTTCCGGCTCGATTACGCCTGGTCGTGGGTGTCGGCGCTGGAGACCGACGGCCGGACGATGAACGCGTTCGATTTCGGCACCGACGATGCCTATGACTGGTATCTGAAACAGACGGACCTCGCCAATATGGATCAGCGGCTGCTGGGCCGCTCGATGCCGAGCTGGCAGAACTTCGTTTCGCATCCGAACTATGACAGCTTCTGGCGCGACAGCCGGACCTCGCAGATGATGCCGGCAAGGGTTGCCGTCCCCAATCTGATCGTCGCGGGCTGGTGGGACCAGGAAGATTTTTATGGTCCCATGACGATCTATGCCAATCAGGAGAAAGGCGACGATCGCGGCCTGAATTATCTGGTCGTCGGGCCATGGAATCATGGCGGCTGGCGCGGCGAGGGCAGCAAATATGGCCCGTTCGAACTCGGCGGGCAGACGGGGCAGTGGTTTCGCAGCTCGGTCGAACTTCCCTGGTTTCGCCATTGGCTGAAAGGCATCGGCAAGCTCGACCAGCCCGAGGCACTCGTCTTCCAGTCGGGGCGCAACCGGTGGCAGCGCCTTTCGCGCTGGCCTGCAGCCGAAGGCAGGCAACGCAGCCTGTTTCTGCATCCCGACGGCAAGCTTTCCTTCGACGCCCCGCAAGCGCGCAAGGGCGCCAGCAGCTTCGTTTCGGACCCCGCGAAGCCGGTCCCCTATCGTAATCGTGCGATACTGAAGCCGTTCATGCGGCCGGGGTCGGACTGGTCGACGTGGATATCCGACGATCAGGCACCCTTCGCGCAGCGCAAGGATGTGCTGTTCTGGCAGACCGATCCGCTGGCCGAGGATGTTATCGTCGCCGGCGACATAGCGGCGCGCTTGTATGCCAGCACGACCGGCACCGATGCCGACTGGGTGGTCAAGCTGGTCGACATCTATCCATCCGATGCGGCGACACCCGAGGATTTACGCGGCCGTCAGCGGATGATCGCGAACGATGTGTTCCGCGGCCGCTTTCGCACCAGTTACGAAAAGCCGGCAGCGATCAAGCCGGGCAAGGTTCTGGAATACAGGATCGATCTCCATTCGGCGTCGCACGTGTTTCAAAAAGGACACCGCATCGGAGTGCAGGTACAGAGTAGCTGGTTCCCGCTGATCGACCGCAATCCGCAGACCTTCGTACCCAATATCCTGAGAGCAAAGGCGGGCGATTATCGGGCGCAGACGCATTCGGTCTTTTATTCGCGCGATTTTCCCTCCTCGATCTCGATGTCCGTGGTGTCCGAGGCCAAATGAGAGTTTGTCTGGTGCCTGCTTTCGCGTCTCCGGGTCCGGAAGAGGGCAGGCAACAATCGATCAAAAACGTTCGGGGCTTCCCAATAGCCTCGCCGTCCGGGTCGATGGCGACACTCATACGACCCCATAGGCGGCCTTCACCATGTTCCGGAACAGGCGGAGTTGGCGGCCGAGCAGCTTGGGATCGTCCAGCGCGCGCGTCAACACGATGGAGCCTTCGACCACAGCGCTGAAGCTATCGGCGATGGTGTCGAGATCGATGGGGGTGACCGGCGCATATTGCGTGTCGATCGCCTGGAACCAGAGCCGGAAGCGCTCGCGCCAGCGCATCGCGGTTTCGAACAGCATCTGCCGCACGTCGCGGTCAAAAGCCTGTTCCTGATAGATGACCGCAGCGACGAGACAGCCCGGATGCACCTCGTCAACCGCGTCCGTCATGTCGGCATAGAGGTCGAGGAAAAACAGGAAGCGCTGCATCGGGTCTTCGGACAGCGCATTTGCACGCGCGGTCAGTTCGTCCATCACGGCGTCATCCTCTTCGAGGAAGCGGACAAGCAATTGACGGGCAAGGTCACCCTTGTCGCGGAAATGATAGAAGAAACCGCTCTTGGTGATCCCCGTCGCCTCGACCAGCTCGTCGATCGAGGTGCCGGCGAAACCCTTGGTCAGGATTGCGTCGTTGGCCGCGTCCATCAGGCGCTCGCGCGTGCGTTTGCCCTTGCCATGCGGCTCGGGTTTCGTGTCCGGCGAGGCACCTGCTTTCAGGCTCGGCTCGTCCATGGTCGCCCCCTGCTGCGATCGACGGAATTGCGCGCCTTTTGTGCTGGAAAAGAAAACCGACCGCAAGTCTTCTATCCGGGGTGGCCGCGTCGGAGTAAGCCGGTGTCGTCGCAGGACTTGTAGAGCAGAGCTTGCAGGGGAAGTCTCGATGTTCGGCATCTATCACTGGATCGCGCTTTCGATGTTCGGGTTTTTTGCGGGCATCGACTTGCTGTTTCGCGCGAGGAATTTTCCCGACGTGCCGCTGTGGCGGATAAAGGGCATCGCCTTCACCATACTCTATTTCGGGGTGACGACCTACTCGCCGCTGCTGTGGGACAGGATGCTCGGGCAATATCAGCTCGTCGACGGATCGGCCTGGCCTTTCTGGGCGCAGTTGGTCGCCGGCTTCTTCTTCTACGAGTTCCTGATCTATGCCTGGCACCGGACGATGCATAATGTGCAGCCGATCTGGCGCTGGCTGCACCAGATGCACCATAGCGCCGAGCGCGTGGACATATGGGGTGCCTTTTATTTCCATCCCTTCGACATGATGGGTTGGGCGCTGCTCGGCAGCTGCGCGCTGGTGCTCGGGATCGGACTCTCGGCCGAGGCGGCGCTGATCGTGTCGGTCGCGGCGACCTTTTGTGCGATCTTCCAGCACAGCAACCTGCGGACTCCGCGCTGGCTCGGCTATTTCATTACGCGGCCCGAAAGCCACGCGGTGCATCATGAACGCGGGCTCCACGCCTATAATTACGGCGACATTCCGATATTCGACATCCTGCTAGGCACCTTCCGCAACCCGCGCGAATGGCATGGTGAGGCAGGCTTCTTCGAAGGTTCTTCGCAACAAATCGGCCAGATGCTGCTGGGCAAGGAAATCGCCTGAATCCGGCCGTTTCGAGCCGGCAATGTCATCGTCGCAACGAGCGCGGCGATCCTCGCGGCGCTGTTGTTGCTCTTCCGCCACCTCTACTGGTTTCCGGCGAATATTATGTGCCCGACAGCGCGTCGCATTCGGTCCTGTTCGCGCTGAGTGCCCTCGTCGCGATGGCCGAAACACATTTCCTGCTGCTTCCGACGGTGCCGTCACGGTGAGGCACGGGGCAGTAGATCGCCCCGCAGCTAACCGGTGTCTTTCTGGAATCCGCCGGAAAGTTGCTGGCGTCTTGATACAGGCGAACTGGATTCGGGAGAAAGCGACCCTATGTTCGCACGCAGGGAGTCGAACATGGGCCGTCAAAGCCGCTATCAGCTTTTCGAGACTGCAGCCGGCATCGCCGCGATCGGATGGAATCGCAACGGCATTACCGGTCTGCGTCTGCCTGCGCCGAGTGAATATGAGGCCGAGCGCGCCATATTACGCCGCCTGCCCGGAGCAGTACGTGCTGAACCGCCGGCCGAGGTGCGGGCGGTGATCGATGCGGCGATACGCTATTTTGCAGGCGAGCGTGTCGACTTCGCCGACGTGCCGATCGATATGGGCGAGCAGAATCCCTTTTTCGCACAAGTTTACGATCGGGTACGCCAGCTCGGCTGGGGTGACACGACCACCTATGGCGCCATTGCGCAGATGCTCGGCGCCGGACCCGAATATGCGCGCGACGTCGGGCAGGCGATGGCGAAGAATCCGATCCCTCTGATCGTCCCCTGTCATCGCGTTACCGCGGCAGGCGGCAAGATCGGTGGCTTTTCTGCGCCAGGCGGTTCGATGTCGAAAGCGCGGATGCTCGAACTCGAAGGGGTGGCAACCGGCACCGTGGAGCCGCCACCGGCGCAGCAGGGCTTCGATTTCTAGGCTTTTCATCGCGGCGTTCCCTGCATTGCCGGCTTTTCGGACCGCACGGACCTGACACACCAATCAGCTAGACCACCTTGGTGGCATATCGCTAGGACGAAGGCGGGAGAGCGTGTGTCATATGATTTGCCAAAGCGGAATATCGCCGGATGGATTGGCCTGAGATGGCGGGGTTGGATTTTCCGCTGCATGCCGAGCAGCAAGTTCTGCTGGACAGCGTCCGGCGCTTTCTCGTCGATCATGTGCGACCCGGCTGGCACGAGCTTTCGGAATCGCTCGGGCTTGCAGGCCTCGCCCTGCCTGAGGCAGCGGGCGGTTTCGGTGGCGGTGCCATCGATATCGCGCTTGTCATGGCGGAGCTAGGGCCCGCGCTCGCGGGCGCCGACTGGCTGTCGCATGCCGCGGCTACCTGGCTGCTCGCCCGCGTGGCGCCCGATCATCCGGCCCTCTCCGAGCTGGCGACGGGCAGCCGGCGCGCCGCCATCCTTTGCGCTGCGTCGACCGCGACGATGCCAGTGGTGGACGAGGGCGGGACCGTTCGGGGCACGGCCATGCTCGTCGCCGGAGCGGCCGAAGCCGATTTTTTCATGCTGGCCGACAGCGGCGCCCTGCTCCTGATCGCCGCCGCTCCGGACAAGGTCGAGCAGCGCCACCGGATCATGCACGACGGCAGCGTATCCGCCGACCTCGGTTTTACCCTGAAGCCGGGCGATGCCGAGCTTCTGGCGACGGACGCCGAGGCTCGGGAGCTAGCTGAATTCGTCGGCGATCTGGTCCTCGCCGGCCGCTGTGCCGAGGCGGTCGGCCTGATCCACCGGATGATCGCCGACAGCATCGATTATCTGGCGCAGCGCAAGCAATTCGGCGCATCGCTCGGCACGTTTCAGGCGCTCCGCCACCGCGTCGCGGACATGCAGCTTGCAGCGATGAAAGCGGCGGCACTGGTCGAGGTGGCGGTGCTTGCGGTCGAGCGGGACCTGCCCGATCGGGCGCAGGCCGTCAGTGCCGCGTGCATCGAGGTCGCCGACGCGGCACGAACCGTCGGCGAAAGCGCAGTGCAAATCCACGGAGCGATGGGACTGACCGAAGAATTGTGTCTAGGCGGCTATTTCAAACGCGCGCTGGCTATCGCAGCGGCATTCGGTCCGCGGGCCGGCCATCTCGCGCGCTTTGCGGAGACGGCCGCCTAACCGAGCATCATGCGCGCGATCAGGTCGCGCTGGATTTCGTTCGACCCGGCATAGATCGTCGCCGCGCGGTCGTTGAGATAGCGCGGTACGGCGACGGCGAGGTCGGCGGGTGCCTGGCCATCGGCGTCGGCCCACGCCGGATAACCTGCAACCTCGCACGCCAGCGTGTCGATACGCTGCGCCGTCTCGGTGCCGAGGATCTTGAGCGCCGACGCGTAGAGCGCCGGGCTGCCGCCAACGCCGCGCATTGCCTTCATTTCGAGCGCCTGCAGCGCTTTCAGCGTGATCGCCTCGCGATCGAGCTGCGCGCGCAGCACCGGATCGACGTCGTCGCGGGCACGCAATCGTTCGAGGCGACCGATCAGTCCCGGCGCATATTTGCCGCCGCGCTCGAAGGTCAGCAGATGCTTGGCGACCGACCAGCCCTGATTCTCGTCGCCGAGCCGGTTCGCTTGCGGCACGCGGACATCGTCGAAGAAGACCTGGTTGAATTCATGGTCGCCAGCGAGCGTGCGGATCGGCTCTACCGTGATGCCGGGCGCCATCATGTCGAGCAGCAGGAAACTGATCCCCGCCTGCGGCTTGCCCTCGTTCGAGGTGCGGACGAGGGCGAACATGCGGTTCGCGAAATGCGCGTGGGTGGTCCAGATCTTCGATCCGCTTAGGACATAATCCGCGCCGTCGGGTACCGCGCGCAGTTGCAAGGCGGCAAGGTCCGACCCCGCACCGGGCTCCGAAAAGCCCTGACACCAATAATCTTCACCGGACAATATACGCGGCAGATAATGCGCGCGCTGCTCCGTGCTACCATAATGCATGATCACGGGAGCGACCATCTTGAGGCCCATCGGCGCAAGATTCGGCGCCCCGGCCTGCGCGCATTCGGCGGCGAAGATATAGCGCTCGGTCTCGCTCCAGCCGGGGCCGCCGAACTCGGTCGGCCAGTCGGGTGCCGCCCAGCCGTGGGCATGAAGGATGCGCTGCCAGGGCAGCGACACGGCAGGGTCGATGAAAACACTCGTCGCGCGCGCCGCGCTGCGGCGGATGTCATCGGGCAAATGCGCGGTCAGGAAGGCGCGAACCTCGTCGCGAAAGGCTGCCAGCGCCGGGTCGTTCAACATATCCATGCGCCCGGCTTAGGACCTTGTCCGATGCCCGGCCAAGCTGGCACCTGCATCAGTCCGGGCATCAGGCGGCGCGAGCCCCGACGAAGCCGAGCCCTGCGGCGATCTGGATCGATTGTGCGCGCCCGGTTGCGCCGAGCTTCCCCGCAGCGTTGCGCAGGTGGAAGCGCACGGTCGATACCGACAGCGACAGGATGATCCCGATCTCGCCGTCGGTCTTGCCCGCTGCGGCCCAGCGCAGACACTGGACCTCGCGGCGCGTCAGCGTTTGCGGGACGGTGGCGTTGCGCGGGCGCCCGCGTGCCTCGTTGTGCGTCGCGACAAGCTTCAGCGCGAGATTGTGCAGTTCGCCCGCATGGCGCTCGAACAGCGCCGCGACCCCGACCGGTTCGCGCGAGCACCAGAAGACAGCGCCGACGAGTCCGCGCGGCAGGTGTACGGGCGCGATAATCGCCTCGCCGAAATTGGGCGTATTCTTCGCCTGCTCGCAATCGACAGCTTCGAGCAACCGTGTCGGGCGCCACGTCCGGAGCTGGCCGTCGCTGTAATAAAAGGGCTCGGCGACCAGTCGCGCCGCGGTCAGGAACGCAATGTGCAACGCCAACTTGCGGTCGCGCCAATAGGCATGGTCGGGGTCGATCCAGCGAAAGCTCGTTTCGGCATAGGGGCGGCCGCTTTCGTCAGCCATCGGTTCGGGGTCGCCGAGATCGGCCTGCGCGGCGATAAAGGGCAGGCCGATCCGGTCGCCACTTGCCTGCACCGCCGCGACGAGCGCCGGCAGCTCTGCCCAGCATTTTACCTGATGATCCGCCACGCGACCTCCCTCGATCCCATCCTGCCACAGGTGCCAGCTTGTCTGCGGCCCCGCAATTCTGTCCTTTGGCAGCGTCCGGCTGCTGCGACGCTCGCACAAAGACGAGTCCCGCGATCAGCCGTTTGAGGGAGGATGAGTGATGAAGGCAATGCGTATTTTCCTCGCCGCGGGCGCCGCGACCGGTCTTGCTCTCGCAGTTCCGGCGTTTGCGGCGGAGGAGGAGACGCCTGACACCGTCGCGACCGGGGGCGACATTATCGTCACCGCGCAGCGCCGCGCCGAATCGATGAACGACGTCGGCATGGCGATCCAGGCGGTCGACGGCCAGACGCTGGAAAATCTGCGCGTCACCGACATGCGCGATCTCACGACGGTCGCGCCGAGCTTCACCGTTTCGCAGAGCTATCAGGGCGTTCCGACCTATACACTGCGCGGGATCGGCTTCAACACGATCAACCTCTCGGCGACCTCGACCGTCGGCACCTATGTCGACGAGGTCGCCTATGCCTATCCGATCATGAACACCGGGCCGGTCTATGACCTCGAGCGCGTCGAGGTGCTCAAGGGACCGCAAGGGACGCTCTATGGCCGCAACACGACCGCGGGGCTGATCAACTTCATCACCGCCAAGCCGAGTGACAGTTTCGAGGGCGGCGTCAAGGCCGAGCTCGGCAACTACCAGACCTACAATTTCGAAGGCCATCTCTCGGGG
>NZ_DASWTD010000200.1:0-4178 GCF_036402335.1 Sphingopyxis sp.
GAGGAACGCCGCCTCGCCTATGTCGCGATCACCCGCGCGCGCCAGCGCGCAAGCATCTATCACGCGGCGAACCGCCGCATCTACGGCCAGTGGATGAGCAGCATCCCCAGCCGCTTCATTGCCGAAATCCCGCCCGAACATGTCGACAGCGAAAACAGCTTCGGCGGTGGCGCCAGCCTGTGGCGTGCGAACTGGTCGGCGCAGGGTGATCCCTTTGCGCATGTCGCCGAACGCCAGCCCGCGCGGACGATGACCCGCGGCCCCGCATGGCAGCGCGCCCTCGCCTCCTCCTCGACCGTCACCCGCGCGCCAGCGCCCAGCGAAAGGGGGCCGGCGGCTTCGGTCGGCGCCAAGGCGCGCTCGGACCTTGCCATCGGGATGCGCGTCTTCCACGAGAAATTCGGATACGGCGAAATCATGGATATCGACGGCAACAAGCTCGAGGTCGAGTTCGATCAAGCCGGCAGCAAGAGGGTGCTCGACAGCTTCGTCAACGCGGCCTGATTTCTATTGTCTACCTCTTTAGTTATGATATGCCATCTCCCGCGGCCAACGAGTCGCGTTTTGGGAGAATCTGAATGCGAAATAAGCTCTTAGCGGGCGCGATAGCGCTCGCCCTGATCGGCTGCTCGGAAAAATCGGCCGAAGAAGCTGCCACGACCGATACCTCCACTACCGAAGCTGTCGCCGGGGAAAGTGCCGCCGATGCCGCGACACCCCGCATCGGTGTCGAGGCCGCTCCCGGCGTTGCCTTCGACTATAGTTACGCCTTCCGCCTTGCCGACAACCGCATTGCCAAGGTGCAGGAAGAACATGCCGCCGCATGCGAGGCCTTGGGCGTCCAGCGCTGCCGCATCGTCGACGTCCGCTATCAACTCACCGACGAGAAACTCGTCGAGGCGCAAACCCAGTTCAAGCTTGACCCCGGCATCGCCCGCAAATTCGGTGCGAATGCGATCGCCAGCGTCGAAAAAGCCGAGGGCGTGCTTGCCGATGCGAGCGTCGCCGGCGAGGACGTGGGGACCGAAATCCTCGCTTCGCAACAACGCAGCGCCGGCTCGGAAACCGAAATTGCTCGCCTCGAAGAACGGCTGAAATCAGGCGGACTCGACAAGCGCGAGCGCGCCGAGCTGCTCGCGCAGATCAGCCAGCTCCGCGGCCAGATCGGCGACGAGCGCCAGGCCCGCCGCAGCGGCGAGGCACGCATCGCGTGGACGAGCGTCGCGTTCAACTATGTCAGCGACGGCCGCCTCCCCGGCATCGGTCATGAAAATCCCTTTGCCGACGCTGGCGAAACGCTGATGCGCAGCGGCAGCACGGCGCTGTCTTTCACCCTGACGCTCGGTGCGGCCTTGCTGCCCTGGGCCATTCTCTTGGGGCTGATCGTTGCCTTCTGGCGCAGCCGCTTCATGGTCGCTGTCCGCCAGCAAATGGCGAAGCCCGCCACACACGAAACGCCTCCGTCAGCCAGCTGACGCGAACCCGGGGTCGCTTGCAAAGGTCCAACGCCGCGTTATGGCAAGGCCATGACGCGGCAAGGGACAGAAAAGCGATGACCAATCCGGGAATGGACGCCGATATCTATGAAGCCTTTATGGAACAGCTGCAGCGCTATGTCCGCGAGCGGCTGATCCCCGCGGAAGACCAGCTTGAAGAACTCGGCCGCGTTCCCGACGATATCCTTGGTGAAATGCGTGAAATGGGCCTGTTCGGCGTCACCATGCCCGAGGAACATGGCGGCGCGGGGATGAACGTCAGCCAATATGTCGGATTCATCCGCGAACTCGCCTACGCCTCGCCCGCCTACCGTTCCATCGTTTCAATCAACATCGGCATGGTGTGCAAATCGCTCGTCGGTTTCGGCACGCAACAGCAGAAGGAATATTGGCTGCCGAAGCTCGCGGCGGGATCGATCGCAGCCTTTGGTCTTACCGAACCCGACAGCGGATCGGATAGCGCCGCGATGAAGACCCGCGCCGTGCGCGACGGCAACGGCTATGTCCTCAATGGCACGAAGCGCTACATCACCAACGCCCCCTTTGCCGACGTGATCCTCGTGATGGCGCGGACCAACGCCGAAGCCCTGCCCAAGAACGCCCATGTCAGCGCCTTCATGGTGCCGCGCAATGCGCCCGGCGTGTCGATCGGCAAGCCCGACGGCAAGATGGGTCAGGCCGGCTCGCAGATTGCCGACGTGATTCTCGAGGATGTGCACGTCGACGGCGACGCACTGCTCGGCGGCGAGGAAGGTATCGGCTTTCGCGCGGCGATGCAGAGCCTCGACAACGGCCGTCTTTCGGTCGCCGCGGCGAGCGTCGGCTATGCGAAGCGGATGCTCGACGCGGGGCTCAAATATGCGATGGAACGCAAGGCGTTCGGCGAGCCGATCGCGAACTTCCAGCTGATCCAGGCGATGCTCGCCGACAGCAAGGCTGAAATTTACGCCGCCGAGTGCATGCTCGCCGACGCCTGCGCGCGCGCCGACCGCGGCGAGAAAATCCTGGTCGAGGCAGCGGCAACCAAGATGTTCGCGAGCGAGATGTGCGGGCGCGTCGCCGACCGCGTGGTGCAGATCCACGGCGGTGCGGGCTACCTCAAGGAATATCTGGCCGAGCGCTTCTATCGCGACTGCCGCATTTACCGGATTTATGAAGGGACGACGCAGATCCAGCAGCTAGTCATCGCGAAGAACATGATTCGCGACTTTGCGGGCTGATCGGTCGGAAGGGTCGCTGGTGGAGCCGAGGGGAATCGAACCCCTGACCTCTGCAGTGCGATTGCAGCGCTCTCCCATCTGAGCTACGGCCCCGCGACCGGCGGGTCTTAACGGCACCGCAGGGCGGTGGCAACGGCTTTTCTGGCGGTCGCCGCCGAATATGGAATGGGGGATTCCGATGGCCAAGGCATGGCATTTGACCAGCCGCCCGCACGGGCTGCCAACGATCGATAATTTCGCGTTGCTTGACCTGCCCGACGCGCCGCTCGACAACGACCAGCTTCGCGTTCGGAACCTGTGGCTGTCGGTCGATCCCTATATGCGCGGCCGCATGAACGATGCGAGAAGCTACTCGGCAAGCTTCCAGATCGATCAGCCGATGACCGGCGGTGCGATCGGCGAAGTGCTCGAAAGCAGGCTGGAGGGTTTCGCAGCGGGAGACCTGATCCTTCATATGGGCGGTTGGCGCGACGGCGGAATCATCGGTCTCGACATGATGCCGAACAAACTGCCCGCCGAGGCATTGGCGGCGGGAATGACCCCGCAAACCTTCCTGCACAATATGGGCCTGACGGGCGGAACCGCGTGGATCGGCTTGCTCCGCGTTGCCGCCGCGAAGCCTGGCGATACCGTCTTTGTGTCGGCCGCGGCCGGCGCCGTCGGATCGGCGGTGGTGCAAATTGCCAAGGCGCGCGAAATGACCGTCATCGCTTCGGCTGGCGGCGCCGCGAAATGCGCCTGGGTCGACGATCTCGGGGCCGATGCGACGATCGACTACAAGGCGGGGGCCGTGCTGCCGCAACTCGCCGCGGCGCTCGAACGCCTCGGCAAGCCCGGGGTCGACGTCTATTTCGACAATGTCGGCGGCGAACATCTCGACGCGGCGTTTGCCACGGCAAATGATTTCGCCCGCTTTGCGATCTGCGGCATGATCGACGTCTACAACGACGGAAAGCCGCAGGAGATGAAATATCTGATCCGCTCGATCCCGGCGCGGATCCGGATGGAGGGCTTTATCTACACCGACCAGTTCATCGACTGTATGGAGGAATTCTACGCCGACATGGGCGGCCTGATCGCCAGCGGTGCGGTGACGATACGCGAGACCGTTCACCATGGGCTGGCCTCGGCCCCCGAAGCCTTCCTCGGGCTGTTCTCGGGCGCCAATACCGGAAAGATGCTGGTCAGGCTCTGACCGTCTTCCCGGCGCAGGCGGGTTTTAGCTGCCGAAACCGACCGACAGGAAGTCCGGCATCGGACCATTCCAGCCGTCGTCCGGACCATCCACATCGTCATGCCGCGGCGAAGGCGTGGGCTTGCGATCGCCACGCGGCGGTTTGGCCGGTCGTGCCTCGGAAGCCGCAGTCGCGGGACGGGCGGGCGTTTTCTCCGCCTTCGCAGCACTCTTGCCACGTCCGCCGCGCGCCGAACGGCCGCGCCGCGGTTCGGCTTCTTCGTCGTC
>NZ_DASWTD010000201.1:0-3068 GCF_036402335.1 Sphingopyxis sp.
AACCAGCCTCCCGAAACAGATGACGCAGGCCCGCGATCGCGGGCCCGCCCTTGCGCGAATCCGGTCGTGATCGATCCGCGCGTCCAGAAATGCTGGTCACCGAAACCAGTAGGGTCGTTAAAGTGAAGTGTTTGTAAATTAATAAGAAAGGGAGTAGTAAAATGAAATTTTCTCGTCTGATCGCCGCGGCTGCCGTGGCTTCGACCGCCGTCCTTTCGGCTCCTGCTTTCGCCGCTCCGGTCTCGGACTCGTTCGACATCAATGCGAACGTTGCTGAAACCTGCACGATGGAAGGCATCAACGACATCGAACTCGGCACGCTGTCGATCAACACCAATGCCGGCAGCAACGCTCTGTTCCTGAACGGCGCGTCGGCCGACAACGCCGGCAATTTCTGGCTGAGCTGCAACGACACCAACCGCATGTCGATCGTTCCGACCAATGGCAAGCTGGTCAACCAGGACCGCAGCCTGCAGCCGGGCGACGACGCCGGGTTCAAGGACACGATCAACTATTCGGTCGCTGCCCTGAACTATCGCAGCGGCCTCTTCGCGACCCAGCCGGCCTATAACAGCCTGCTCGGCCCGCTGTTCCAGAACCAGTCGCGCGGTGCGATCCATCGCCAGATCGACATGGGTGCTGCCGTCACCCTTCTGGGCAACCTCGATGCCCGTCCGCTGGCCGGCACGTACAAGGATACCGTGACGGTCACCGTCACGATCATCTGATCCTGAACGGGGGAGGGGCGTCGTCCCTCCCCCATCCGCTATCGGGCCGCCCCTGCGAGGCACGGGTGGCTGCAACAAGGATTTGAACCATGAAAAAGCTTCTTGTCGTTTCGCTCGGCGCCATGTTCGCCGCGACTCCCGCACTGGCCGCTCCGGTTTCGGACAGCTTCGACATCAACGCGAACGTTTCCGAAACCTGCACGATGGAAGGCATCAGCGATGTCGACCTCGGCACGCTGTCGATCAACACGACCGCCGGTTCGAACTCGCTGTTCATCAACGCCACCTCGGCCGATGAAACAACCCCGTTCTGGCTCAGCTGCAACGAAAGCAACCGCATGCTGATCGAGGCAGACGCGGGCGTCCTGCAGAACCAGACCCGTTCGCTGCAGCCGGGCGACGACGCCGGGTTCAAGGACACGATCAACTATTCGGTCTATGCGCTGAACTATCTCAACGGCAACAACAGCAGCCCGGCGTTCAGCTCGACTGCGGGCTCGACCGGCCAGAACACCACGCGCGGTGCGATCCATCGCCAGGTGGAACTGCGCGCGCGCGTCCGTGCCAATGAAAACACCGACGCCCGCCCGCTGGCGGGCGACTATCAGGACACCGTGACGGTCACCGTCACGATCGTCTGATAGCGGTACCATGAAAGGGAAAGGGGGAGCTCGTCGCTCCCCCTTTTCGGACTCTGACGAGTCGACAAGATACGTTTTGGGGGAATGGCCTTGTTCCGGAAATCTTTGATGCTGGCGGTCGCCGCCGCAAGCCTGGCGCTGGGCGCCGCGCCGAGCGAAGCGGCCCGGGTCACGCCGATGACCGTCGAAATGTCGCCCACCGGTCGCGGGTCGACCGCGCGTATCAAGGTTACCAATTCCGAAAACCGGAACCTGCCGGTCGAATTGCGCATGTATCGCGGCGACGTGAACGAGGCGGGCGAACTGATGCTCACCCCGGCCGACGACAAGTTCGTCGTCTTTCCGCCGCAGGTCGTGATTTCACCCAATGCGCAGCAGGTTTTCCGGATTCAGTATCTGCCGGGCGAGCCCCTTACCAAATCCGAAGTCTATTATGCCGCCGTGACCCAGATCCCCGTCGATCTCGATCCCGCGATTTCGCGGATCCAGGTGGTGATGCGCTTCAATGTACTGGTCAATGTCGTGCCCGACGGCAGCACGCCCGACCCGGTCGTGACCTCGGCGCGCGCGCTCGTTCGCGAAACGGTGATTCCGCCCGACGAAAAGCTCCCGGTCGAAGAGCAAAAAGCAAAGACGGTGACCGAAAAGGGCATCGAAGTCCGGATCGAAAATCGCGGTACGCGCTTTTTCGCCGCGGGGCGCACCGGGTGGACGATCGCCGGGACCCGCGAAGACGGAACGGCGTTTTCGGAATCGCGCACCCCGGGGCGGATGAGCGACGCGATCGGCTTCGGGCTCGTGCCGCCTGGCGGGGCGCGCGTCTTCTTCGTCCCGGTCGACGAACCACTCCGCGCCGAAGGCGTGAAGATTACACTTGGAGGATAAGGGACGAGACGGGGCATTTCGGAGGGGGCGGTTAAGTTGTTACGCAATTGTTCACGCATCACGCTGGCGTTGATCGCGATTCAGTCGCCCAACGCCTATGCGATGCAGGAGCAGGGACCGCCTTCGTCGCCCCCTGCCACGACCGCGCTGCGCTGGACGCAACTGCAACTCCCGCTGGTCCGGAACGGGCAATTGAACGGTGATATCATCGCCGAAGTGACGCCCGACGGCCAGATTCGCTACGAACGCGCGTCGCTGCTCGACCGGCTTGCTACCTATCTCGCCCCGCCGGCGCGCGATACGCTGGCGGTTTCGCTGGGCGACGCGGCCTTCCTGACGCCCGAGCAACTCGAAGCCGCCGGTGTCGTGCTGCGCTACAACCCGGGCCTGCTCGAAGTCACGGTCGAGCGTATCGCTCCCAACCTTGCTGCGGTGCAGACGCTCGGCTCCGTGATCACCGAAAGCCGCGTTCCGGTGACACAGCAGCCTCAAGACTTCAGCGCCTATGTGAATGTCGTCGGCGATTTTCGCCTCGAGGATTTCGAGACGTTCGAGGATCCCGGGATCCTCGTATTCGGCGCGGCTCGCTTTCGGGGCTTCGTGGCCGAATTCGATGGCGGTTACGATCGTACCCTGACGGGCGGCAAGGGCGGCTTTTACCGACGCAGCGCACGCCTGGTCTACGACGAGATCGACAAGTTGCGGCGCTGGAGCGCCGGCGACCTCCAGCTGTCGGGTATTCCGGTCATGTCCGGCGCGTTGCTCGGCGGTGTCGCGGTGGAAAAGGGGCGGCGGGTCTTTTCGGGTGCCGGCC
>NZ_DASWTD010000202.1:0-4974 GCF_036402335.1 Sphingopyxis sp.
GACGGACTGGATCATCGACCCCATGTTCGACGCGAGGTTCGCGATCCAGATCGCGCGAAACGCCGGGTAGCGGAACGGCGCGAACGCGGAAGGCGGGGGTGGCGTGTCGGGACTCACTTTTTATCGGGTAACCCGGCCCGCCACCCACGGCAAGATCGACTATTCGGTCAGTTCGAATGCGGCTTCGGACCCTTCGGCCGACGAGGGGCCGATCCACAGCTTGAACTGGCCGGGTTCGCTGCCCCAGCTCATATCCTGCCGCGTGAAGGCCAGATCCGCGTCGGTCAGCGCGAAACGGATCGTGCGTCGCTCGCCGCTCTTGAGGCTGACCTTCTCGAAGCCCTTGAGCTCCTTTACCGGGCGCGTCACCGATCCGACGAGGTCGCGGACATAAAGCTGCACCACTTCCTCGCCGTCGCGCGTGCCGCTGTTGGTCACCGTAACGCTCGCAGTCAGCGTTTCGCCCGGTCGTACCGCCGCCTTGTCGAGCGTCACCGGCGAATAGGTGAAGCTGGTATAGCTGAGCCCGTAACCGAACGGATAAAGCGGCGTGTTCGGTGCATCGAGATAGCGCGAGACATATTTCGCGCCGGGCGCGCCGAGTTCGATCGGGCGGCCGGTGTTCTTCATGTCGTAATGGATCGGCACCTGTCCGACATTGCGCGGAAAGGTGACGGGCAATTTGGCCGACGGGTTGTAATCGCCGTAGAGCACATCGGCGATCGCATGGCCGCCCATCGTACCCGGATACCAGGCTTCAAGAATCGCATCGACATTGGCATCGGCCCATTCGATGCTGTTCGGGCGCCCGCTCATCAGCACGAGGATGATCGGCTTGCCGGTCTTCCTGAGCTCCTCGAGCAACGCCTGCTGGTTGCCGGGCAGGTCGAGCGAAGTCCGGCTCGCGGCCTCGCCCGTCATGTCCCAGCGCTCGCCCATCGCGGCGATGATCACGTCCGATTTTTGGGCCAGCGCGATCGCTTCGGCAAAACCGTCGGTCTTCCCGGCATCCTCGAAGGCGTAGCTTGCCCCCTTTGCATAGGCGACGGCGGTTCCCTTGCGTGCGCCGGCCTGCAGACCTTCGAGCAAGGTCACGGGCCGCGTCTTGCGGTCGCCTGCCGCTGACCAGCTGCCGATCATGTCTTCCTTGCTGTTGGCGAGGGGACCGATGACCGCGATGGACTTTGCCGTGGCGGCGAGGGGGAGGGTGCCTGCCTTGTTTTTCAGCAATACGATGGACTTGCGTGCCACGTCGCGCGCGGCTTCGAGGAATTCGGGTTTGTAGATTGTCGCCTTTTCGCGCGATTCGTTCGCATAACGATACGGATCCTCGAACAGCCCGAGGCGATACTTCATTTCGAGGACGGCTTTTACCGCGGCATCGACGCGCCGGATGTCGACCTTGCCCTCGGTGACCGATTTGGCGAGGTTCTCCATGTAGACCGCGCCCTGCATGTCCATGTCGACCCCGGCGTTGATCGCCTGCTCGCCCGCCTGTTTCAGATCTTTCGAATAGCCGTGCGGGACCATTTCGTTGATCGACGTGTAATCGGTTACGACGAAGCCCTTGAAGCGCCATTGATCGCGCAGCACGTCGGTCAGCAGATGGCGGCTGCCGGACGCGGGGACGCCGTCGAGTTCGTTGAACGAGGTCATGAAGGTTGCCGCACCTGCATCGGCGGCCGCCTTGAAGGGCGGTAGGTAGATATCGCGCAGCGTGCGTTCGGAGATGTCGACGGTGTGATAGTCTCGCCCCGCTTGTGCCGCGCCATAGGCGGCGAAATGTTTCGCGGTCGCGAGGATCGTGTCGGGCCGCGACAGATCGTCACTCTGATAGCCGCGCACGCGTGCCCTGGCGATCCGGCTGCCGAGGTAGACATCCTCGCCCGCGCCTTCCGAAATACGCCCCCAACGCGCATCGCGCGCGATGTCGACCATCGGTGAGAAAGTCCAGTGAATGCCCTCGGCCGATGCTTCGATGGCCGAGATTCGCGCTGCCTTTTCAATGGCCTGCAAGTCCCAGCTCGCCGCCTCGCCCAGCGAGATCGGGAAGATCGTCCGATGTCCGTGGATCACGTCATACCCGAAGATGAGCGGAATCTTGAGCCGCGTTCCCTCGATCGCGAGCTTCTGCAGTTCGGCGGTATATTTGGCGGTATAGGCGTTGAAGATCGCGCCGACGCGACCGGCGCGGATATCGTCCTGATAACCCGCCCGCATCGTCGGACCCGTCGATTCCCAATCGCTCGTCAGGAGGTTCAACTGGCCGACCTTCTCGTCGAGGGTCATCCTTGCCATCAGGTCGGCGATGAAACGGTCCATCTTCGGATCGGGGCGCATCCAGCCCGTCGAGTCCGCAGGTGCCGCCTGACTCGTGTCGGTTGCGGGTTTGGCCATCAGGGGGGCGGGCGCGAGTTGTCCGGCCACCATCAGGGTGGCCAGCGTCAGGCATGTCAGGTTGCGCGTCATCGGCGGCATGATTCGTCCTTCCCGGTCGGGTTTGCTTATAGATTCTCACGCGGATTGGCCAAATTCGGCCAAAAACCGGCTGGTCCCCGATCGCATTCATCCGTGTCGCTTCCCTCTATACAGTGATCGTGAAACCGGTTACAAATCAAAAAAACAACGACGCGGTTTCCTGCGACTCGTTGCTGCACGGTGGCTAGGCCGGGCGGCAAATCGAACCAGCGCGGGGAATGTCGGGGCAAATTACAGGGAGGATGCCGTGAAGTTTCCATATGAATTTCAGACCGTTGCCGCGCGTCGATCGCGCGCTCGTTCGCTCGCCGCCGCACTCGCGTGGGGCAGCGCCGCCACGGCTCTTGCGGTCGCGGTAACCGCGCCCGCGCACGCCCAGGTGGCCGGCGCCTCGCTGCGCGGCACGGTCAAGGCCGAGGGCGGTGTGTCCGAAGTGACCGCGGTCAACGTCAAGACCGGCCTTACGCGCACCTCGACCGTCAGCGCCAACGGCGGCTACAGCTTTTCCTCCTTGCCCGTCGGTACCTATCGCCTCGAGCTCACGACGCCGCAGGGCAAGCGCCAGACCGATGAGTTCGCGCTCAACGTCGCGCAGAATGCGGTGCTCGACTTCGACTTCTCGCAGCCCGACATTGCCGAAGGGGGCGATGACGCAATCATCGTGACCGGCAGCCGCATCCGTTCGATGGAAGGCGGCGAGGTCGGCACCAACATCTCGCAACGGCTGATTGAGGTGCTGCCGCAGAACAACCGCAACTTCCTCGCTTTTGCCGACCTGGCGCCGGGCGTTCAGTTCCTCACCAACAGCGCCAACCAGACGAGCCTGCGCGGCGGCGCGCAGGGTGCCAATGCGATCAACGTCTTCATCGACGGCATCGGGCAGAAGGACTATGTGCTGAAGGGCGGCATCAGCGGCCAGGATACGACGCAGGGCAACCCCTTCCCGCAGCTCGCCATCGGCGAATATCGCGTCATTTCGTCAAACTATAAGGCGGAATATGATCAGGTCAGTTCGGTCGCGATTACCGCGGTGACCAAGTCGGGCACCAACGAATTCCATGGCGAGGGCTTTTTCGACTTCACCAACCAGAGCCTGCGCGACCGGCTGCCGCGCGAGAATTTCCCGGCCTATATCCCCAAGGTCCGCACCAAGGACATGCAGTTCGGCGGTGCGTTCGGCGGTCCGATCATCAAGGATGTCCTGCATTTCTTTGTGACCTATGAGGGCAAGCGCCGCGTCGAGCCACGCGAGATCAAGCCGGGGCTCGACCTGCCTGTCAGCTTCTTCCCGACCGAATATCAGGATGCCTTCGGCGCGCGGACATCGTCGTTCAATGAGGATCTCTATTTCGGAAAGATCAATTTCACCCCGACCGCGAACGATCTGTTCGAATTTTCGGTCAAATATCGCGACGAGAGCGGCGAGGAGCTCAACAACGGTTTCCTGGCCGCCGAAACCGCGACGATCACCAAGGTCAAGGAATGGCGCGGCCTCGCGCGCTGGGAGCATACCGCCGACACCTGGGTCAATGATTTCAAAGTCGCCTATGAGGATGTGACCTGGAACCCGCGGCCGCTCAATTTCGGCAATGTGTCGCTGTTCAATGCCATCCTGCCGCCGATCCCGCCCGCGACTGCGCCGCGGCGCGGCGACATATTGCGTATCGGCGCCGGCTCCAATTTCCAGGACAAGGGCCAGAAGGGCTGGCAGGTCTCGAACGATTTCACCTGGACCGGCCTCGAAAGCCATACGTTCAAGGTGGGCGTGAAGGCGAAATGGGTCGAACTCAACGCCAACACGCAAAACCTGAATCCGCTCTTCACATATAATGCGACCTATGAACCGGCGGGGACACCGCCCGGCACATTCAACGATACCATCCCCTATCGGATGACGTTTAACGCGCCGGTCAACGGCGGCGATCCGAACATCACGTCGAAGAATTTCCAGTTCGGGATCTATGCGCAGGACGATTGGGAAGTCGACGACCGCCTGACGCTCAACATCGGCCTGCGCTGGGATTATGAGCGGACGCCGGCGTTCCTGAACTATGCCCATGATCCGGCCATCGCCGAGTTCGTCGCGGGCCGTGCGGGCTACACCAACCCCGATGGCACGGTGACGCCGCCCTATACGAACCTCGCCAATGCCAATTATGATATCAACGACTATATCTCGACCGGCAGCGAGCGAAAGGCATTCAAGGGAGCTTGGCAGCCGCGCCTCGGCTTCACCTATGCGCTCGACGACGAAAAGCGTTTCGCGATCTTTGGTGGCTATGGCCGGTCCTATGACCGTAACCAGTTCGATTTCATTCAGCAGGAACTGGCGCAGGGCCTGTTCGCCGGCCGCACCTTCAACTTCAACAACCCCGGCGACACCGACAATGTCTGCACGCCAAGCGCGACCTGTATCGCGTGGAATCCGGCCTATCTGACGGAGGAGGGGCGCGCCGCCCTTATCGCCGGGCTCCCGGCTCGCGCAGGGCGCGAGCT
>NZ_DASWTD010000203.1:0-2673 GCF_036402335.1 Sphingopyxis sp.
CGTCGCCCTCGCGCCGGTTCGACCAATCCTCGTCGTAGAGCGGGACGGTGACTTCCTCGAACGGCAGGCCGCTATGCTTGACCGCCAGCCAGCCGCGCAGGCTCCAGCTCGAATACGCCTTGTTGCCGAGGAAGAGTTTCATAACGCGCTTGAACTCCCAAAATCCGTTCGCATCGAGCGAAGTCGAGATGCCTCTCGATCTTGCGCTACCTCGAAGGGTGTCTCGACTTCGCTCGACACGAACGGCCGATGAGTCAAGTCGTCAGGCGTTTCAACTCTCGACCGCCTCCAGCACCGCCGTCCGCAGCTCGGCGATACCCATGCCCTTTTCGCTGCTCGTCGCGATCACTTGCGGATGCGCGGCGGGATGCTTGCGCGCCTCGGCCTCGGTCGCGGCCTGCACCGCCTCGAGCTCGGTCGCCTTGATCTTGTCGGCCTTGGTCAGGACGATGCGATAGCTGACCGCGGCGGTGTCGAGCATTTCGAGCACGTCGCGGTCGACATCCTTGATCCCGTGACGGCTGTCGATCAGCACCAGCGTACGTTTGAGCACGGCGCGGCCGCGCAGATAGTCGTTGATCAGGAAACGCCATTTCTTGACGACATCCTTCGGCGCCTTGGCGAAACCATAGCCGGGCATGTCGACGAGCCGGAAGATCAGGGGATTCTCGCCGACGTCGAAATAGTTCAGTTCCTGCGTCCGTCCCGGCGTCACCGAGGTGCGCGCGAGGCCGCCCCGGTTCGTCAGCGCGTTGAGCAGCGACGACTTGCCGACGTTCGAGCGGCCCGCGAACGCGATCTCGGGCGCGCTCGGCGCGGGCAGATGCTGGAGCGCGGGGGCCGATTTCAGGAACGTAATCGGTCCCGAAAACAGCTTGCGCGCGCGCTCCGCCCGTTCGGGGTCGGCCCCCGGATCGAGATCTTCGCTGTCGCTCACGTCGTCGGTGCCGCCTTGAGCTGCGGGAACTTGCGGTACATCCACTGCTGCTGCGCGATCGACAGGATATTGTTGGTGATCCAGTAGAGCAGCAGCCCCGCCGCGAACGGCGCCATGATGAACATGAACAGCCACGGCATGATCTTGAACACCTGCTGCTGCACGGGGTCGGTCGCTTGCGGGTTCAGGCGGAACTGCAGGAACATCGTGATGCCCAGGATCACCGCGAGGATGCCGATCGACAGGATCGACGGCGGGGTGAAGGGCAGCAGGCCGAACAGGTTCAGGATGTGCAGCGGATCGGGCGCCGACAGATCCTTGATCCACAGGATGAACGGCTGGTGCCGCATTTCGATCGTCAGCATCAGCACCTTATAGAGGGCATAGAAGATCGGGATCTGGATCACGATCGGCAGGCAGCCGGCGAGCGGATTGATCTTCTCGTCCTTGTAGAGCTTCATCAGCTCCTGTTGCTGCTTCTGCTTGTCGTCCTTGTAGCGTTCCTGCAGCGCCTTCATCTTTGGCTGGACAAGGCGCATCTGCGCCATCGATCCGAACTGGCGCTGCGCGATCGGGAACATCAGCAGGCGAATGATCAGCGTCAGCGCCATGATCGCGACGCCGAAATTGCCGACCATGCGGAACAGCCAGTCGAGCAGCTTGAAGATCGGCACCTCGAAAAATTCGAACCAGCCCCAGTCGATCGCGTTCGACAGGCGCGTAATGCCCTGATCGTCCTGATAGTGCGAGAGGGTGCTGACTTCCTTCGCGCCGGCAAAGACGCGGCTGGTGGTCGTGACCTGCTTGCCCGGCGCGACCTCGACAAGGTCGCGGGCAAAGGCGGCGCGGAACGCGCCACCGGGCAGCGAATTGAACGCGGCCGAGACTTTTTCGCCCTTCGCGGGGATCACCGCAGCGAGCCAGTATTTGTCAGTGAAGCCAAGCCAGCCGGCCGAGGTGTACGAGACCGTGTTGTTCGCGGCCTCTTCGAGCTCGTCGTAATTGGTGAAGTTCGACTTGCCGTCGAGATAGCCGGTCGGGCCGACGTGGATCGTCCAGCTGTCCTGCTCGTGCGGGTCGGTCGGCTTGCCGGTGCGGTCGATATAGGTGCCGCTGCGCACCGCAACCGGCGCGCTGCCGGTGTTGGCGATCGTCTGCTTCGCCGTGATCAGATAATTATCGTCGATGCTATACTCGATGCGGAACGTCTGGCCGGTGGTGTTTGCCCAGTTCAGCCTCACGGGGGTCGACGGGGTCAGCTTGGTGCCCGTTGCGGTCCACACCGTAGTTGGACCCGGAACGACGATGCCCTGCGCCGACCAGCCGATGCTCGCGAAATAGGCGGCCTTGGTGCCGGCGGGTGCGAACAGGCGCACCGGCGGCGAATCCTTCTTGATCGTCTGGCGATATTTGCCGAGCGTGATGTCGTCGATGCGCGCGCCGACGAGGTTGATCGATCCCTTGATCGCGGGGGTGTCGATCGGGATACGGTTGCCTTCGCCCAGCACCGCCTCGATCGGGCGGATCGCCTGCGCTGCGGTCGCGGCGGGGACGCCGGGGGCGGGCAGTGCCGCGGGCTGGCCGGGTGCCGCGGCGGGCGCCGCACCATCCGGGCCGGCGACCGTCTTGGTCACGTCGGGCTTGTCGGGCGTGGGGAAGAATTTGTCTGCGACGAAATTCCAGCCGATCAGGATCGCCACCGACAGGAGGATGGCCGTGATCATGTTACGCTTGTC
>NZ_DASWTD010000204.1:0-5147 GCF_036402335.1 Sphingopyxis sp.
CATGTCGACGAGACGTTCGAATTCGAAGGCCCCGGCCTTTCCAACCTCGAATATGCGCTTTGCGCCGAGGAAATGGGCCGCGTCGGCTTTGCCAGTGAAGTCTTCAACTGCTCGGCGCCCGACACCGGCAATATGGAGGTATTCCACCGTTACGGGACGCGCGCGCAGAAGGATAAATATCTCGGCCGCCTGATGAACGGGCAGATCCGCTCGGCCTTCCTGATGACCGAACCGCGCGTCGCCTCGTCCGACGCGACGAACATCGAAACGCGGATCGAGCGCGACGGCGACGACTATGTGATCAACGGCCGCAAATGGTGGTCGTCGGGCGCCGGCGATCCGCGCTGCGAGGTCGCGATCGTGATGGGCAAGACCGACTTCGCGGCGAAGCGTCACGCGCAGCAGTCGATGGTGCTGATGCCGCTCGACGCCCCCGGCGTGAACATCCTGCGCCACCTGCCCGTCTTCGGTTACGACGACGCGCCGCACGGTCATATGGAAATCGAGCTCAAGGACGTGCGCGTCAATGCCGACGAGGCGATGCTGCTCGGCGAAGGCCGCGGCTTCGAGATCGCGCAGGGGCGCCTCGGGCCCGGCCGCATCCATCATTGCATGCGCACGATCGGCGTCGCCGAAGAAGCGATCGCCAAGATGGCGAAGCGCCTCCAGTCGCGCGTCGCGTTCGGCAAGAAGGTCGCCGAATATAGCATCTGGGAGCATCGCCTCGCGCGGGCGCGCATCGATATCGAGATGACGCGCCTGCTCTGCCTGAAAGCCGCCGACATGATGGACAAGGTCGGCAACAAGACCGCCGCAGCCGAGATCGCGATGATCAAGGTGCAGGCACCGAACATGGCGCTCAAGATCATCGACGATGCGATCCAGGCGCATGGCGGCGCGGGCGTGTCGGAGGATTTCGGGCTCGCCAAGGCCTATGCGCACCAGCGTACGCTGCGCCTCGCCGACGGTCCCGACGAAGTCCACGAACGCGCGATCGCCCGCATCGAATTCGCCAAGCATAGCGAAGCGAGCGAGCCGGGCTTCTCGTCAGGCGACATCGGGGTGTCACGCTAAGGAATATTCCGTTCGTGCCGGGCTTGTCGAAGCACCGTCCTTCTTGCTTCGAAGAGAAGAGCGGCCCTTCGACAAGCCCAGGGCGAACGGTCAGAGAGGGTAGTTTAGAATGACCAAAGCCGCGATTCTGATCGAGCCGGGCAAGCCGCTGTCGATCGAAGACGTCGTCGTCGCCGACTGCGGCCCGCACGAGGTGCGCATCCGCACTGCCGCGTGCGGGCTCTGCCACTCGGACCTGCATTTCATCGACGGCGCCTATCCGCATCCGCTGCCCGCGATCCCCGGCCATGAGGCGGCGGGCATCGTCGAGGCGGTGGGCAGCGAAGTGCGCACGGTGAAGGTCGGCGACGCGGTCGTCACCTGCCTCAGCGCCTTCTGCGGTCACTGCGAATTCTGCGTTTCGGGCCGAATGTCGCTGTGCATGGGCGGCGATACGCGGCGTGCCGCGGGGTCGGCGCCGCGCATCACGCGCCCCGACGGATCGCCGGTGAACCAGATGCTCAACCTCTCGGCCTTTTCGGAGACGATGCTCGTCCACGAACATGCGTGCGTCGCGATCGATCCCGACATGCCGCTCGACCGCGCCGCCGTCATCGGCTGCGCGGTGACGACGGGTGCGGGAACGATCTTCAACGCCTGCAAGGTAACCCCCGGCGAGACCGTCGCGGTCGTCGGCTGCGGCGGCGTGGGCCTTGCGACGATCAACGCCGCGAAGATCGCGGGCGCGGGACGCATCATCGCCGCCGACCCGGTTCCCGAAAAGCGCGAACTGGCGAAGAAACTCGGTGCGACCGATGTCGTCGATGCGCTGTCGGACGATGCCGCGAAGCAGATCCTCGAGATCAGCAAGGGCGGTGTCGACCATGCGATCGAGGCCGTGGGCCGCCCCGCTTCGGCGAGCCTTGCGGTCGCGTCGCTGCGCCGCGGCGGCACCGCGACGATCCTCGGCATGATGCCGCTCGCCGAAAAGGTCGGTCTCTCGGCGATGGACCTGCTCTCGGGCAAGAAATTGCAAGGCGCGATCATGGGCGGCAACCGTTTCCCGGTCGATATCCCGCGCCTCGTCGACTTCTACCTCCGCGGCCTGCTCGATCTCGACAGCATCGTCGCCGAGACGATCCCGCTGGGACAAGTCAACGACGGGTTCGACAAGATGCGAAAGGGCGACGCCGCACGGTCGGTGATCGTGTTCGACCAATGACGCTCGACGCGCAAAAGGCGTTCAGCGGCACCGTCGCGCCCGAGGGCGCCGATGTGCTCGACGAAGCGAAGCTGACGGCGTGGATGGAAGCGAATGTCGAGGGCTTCGAAGGCCCGCTGACGCAAGGCAAATTCGCCGGCGGCCAGTCGAACCCGACGTACAAGATTTCGGCGCCTTCGGGCAATTATGTCCTCCGTCGCAAGCCCTTCGGCCCGCTGCTGCCCTCGGCGCATGCGGTCGACCGCGAGTATAAGGTGCAGGCGGGCCTCCATAAAATGGGCTTCCCCGTCGCGCGCCAATATGGCCTGTGCACCGACGACTCGGTGGTGGGCAGCTGGTTCTATGTGATGGGCATGGTCGACGGCCATACGATCTGGGACGGCGCGATGCCGGGATCGACCCCCGAGAATCGCCGCGCGACCTATGAAGCGATGATCGATACGCTCGCCGCGCTGCACAGCGTCGATATCGAGGCGGCAGGGCTGTCCGACTTCGGCAAGCCCGGCAATTATTTCGGGCGCCAGGTCGACCGCTGGACGAAACAGTACCGGCTCTCCGAAACCGAAACGATGGACGAGATGGAGCAGCTGATCGCATGGCTGCCCGCCACCTTGCCCGAACAGACGCGCACCAGCGTCGTCCATGGCGACTATCGCATCGACAATATGATCTTCGCGAAGGATCGGCCGCAGGTACTCGCGGTGCTCGACTGGGAACTGTCGACGCTCGGCGATCCGCTCGCCGATTTCACTTATGTGGCGATGGCGTGGGTGACCGAGAATGGCGGACGTTCGGGGGTGATGGACCTCGACCGCAAGGCACTCGGCATTCCCGAACTCGACGAGATGGTCGAACGTTATTGCGTAGCGACAGGCCGCGACGGCGTGCCCGACATGAACTGGTATTTTGCGTATAATTTCTTCCGCCTCGCGGGCATCATCCAGGGCATCAAGAAGCGCGTGATCGAGGGCACCGCCTCGTCGCAGCATGCGAAGGACATGTCCGAACGCGTCCGTCCGCTCGCCGAAAAGGCGTGGGACTTTGCGCGAAAGGCCGGCGCATGAGCCTGTTCGACATGACAGGGCAGGTCGCGCTGATCACCGGATCGTCGCGCGGCATCGGCAAGGCGACGGCAGAGGCGATGGCCGAGCAGGGCGCGAAGGTCGTCATATCGAGCCGCAAGGCCGACGCGTGCGAAGAAACCGCGGCCGGGATCAACGCGCGCTTTGGCGACGGCACCGCCATCGCGGTGCGCGCGAATATCTCGTCGAAGGAAGAGCTGGAGATACTGGTCGCCGAGACCCGGCGCGCCTTCGGCAAGATCACCGCGCTCGTCTGCAACGCCGCATCGAACCCCTATTACGGCCCCGGGCTCGGGATCAGCGACGACCAGTTCCGCAAGATCATGGACAATAATATCCTGTCCAACCACTGGCTGATCACGATGGTCGCGCCCGAAATGCTCGAACGCGGCGAAGGGTCGATCACGATCATCAGCTCGATCGGCGGGCTGAAAGGGTCGCCGATCATCGGCGCTTATGGCATCTCGAAAGCGGCGGACATGCAGGTCGCGCGCAATTTCTCGGTCGAGTTCGGGCCGCGCGGCGTGCGCGTCAACTGCATCGCGCCGGGACTGATACGCACCGACATGGCGCGCGCGCTGTGGGAAAATGAAGAGAATCTGAAACGATCGACCGCCGCTTCGACGCTGAAGCGGATCGGCGAACCGCACGAGATCGCGGGCGCCGCGGTCTTCCTTGCCAGCAAGGCGGGGGCATTCACCACCGGCCAGACCATCGTGTGCGATGGCGGGGCCACGATTTCGGGAGGCGCATGATGGGCGCATTGGACGGCAAGGTTGCGATCATCACGGGCGCGGGCAGCGGCATCGGCCGCGCGAGCGCGCTGCGCTTCGCCGCCGAGGGCGCGAAGCTCGTCATCGGCGACAAGACGGCGGCGGTGCATGACACGGCAAAGCTGGTGAAGGATGCGGGCGGCGAGGTCGTCGCGCTCGAAATCGACGCCGGCGTCGAGGCCGATGTCGCATCGCTCGTTGCGACCGCGCAGGAGAGTTTCGGCGGCCTCGACGTCGCCTTCGCCAATGCCGGGATCATCGGCGACATGGGCGGTATCTTCGATTTCGACCCCGCCGCTTGGGCCGAGACGTTGCGCGTCAACCTGATCGGCCCCGCGCTGATGGTGAAACATGCGGGCAAGGCGATGGTCGATCAGGGGCGCGGCGGCGCAATCGTGCTGACCGCGAGCGTCGCGGGTCTGAACTCGGGTGCCGGCCCGGGCGCTTACTCGGCATCGAAGGCGGGCGTGATCAACCTCGCCAAGGTTGCGGCGCAGCAGCTGTCGACGAGCGGCGTGCGCGTCAACGCCGTCTGCCCCGGCCTCACCGAAACGGGGATGACCAAGCCGACCTTCGATTATGCCAAGGCGAAGGAGGTCACGCACAAGCTTGGCCAGCTCAATCCGCTGCGCCGCGCCGCGCAGCCCGAAGAGCTCGCCAATGTTGCGCTTTTCCTCGCAAGCGACCAGGCAAGCTACGTCAATGGTCAGGCAATCGCGGTCGACGGCGGGCTCACCAGCTCGCATCCGGTGACGCGTCAGCTGCTGGGCCAGACCTCGCACTGACGGAGCAAGCCCATGCAATATCGTGACCTTGGCGACAGCGGCATCAGCGTTTCGACCATCTGCCTCGGCAGCTGGCTGACCTATGGCGCGGGGGTCGACGACAGCGCGGGGCGCGCGTGCGTCGATGCCGCGTTCGACGTCGGCATCAATTTCATCGACACGGCGAATATCTATGGCCGCGGCGCGGCGGAGAGCTTCCTCGGCGATGTGCTGAAGGACCGGCCGCGCGATA
>NZ_DASWTD010000205.1:0-6840 GCF_036402335.1 Sphingopyxis sp.
GGCATCGCAGCTGCCCTTTTGCTGGTCGCGCGCGAGCGCGCCGATCGTGACCGGGCGTTTCTGTGCCTCGCAGCCATCGCATCCGGCTTCATAGGGCAAGGCCTTCGGCGCGGTCAGCAATTTGCCCGCGGCCTGTGCCGCCGCAGCTTCGGCAGCGGTCGCCGCCTTGCCGCCGTCGACGCCGGGAACGCCGCCGTCGACGGGCTTGTTGCCCGGACCCACGGCATTCTTGTTCGACTGGCCGGTGAGCTTCGGGTCGACCATGATCTTGTCTTCGAGCGAGCCCTTGATCGCCGGGTCGGCGTTGGTCAGCCCGTCGTCGAGCGGCGAGAGTTCGGCCTTGGCATCGGGATTGTCCCGGCATCCGGCGAGCGGTGCCGCCGCCATCAGCAGACCGGTGACCAGCCATTTTCCGCGCAACATCATCGCTAACACTCCCTTAATCCTTTACCGGGAATGCCCGATTTTGGTCAAAAAGGCCCAAATAAAATGCGTTAACGCGCGGGGCTTTGTTAGCCGAAAACTGTCTCGGAGCGAGACGCTTTTGGCGCGCAGCGGATCAGGCGAGAGGTTTCGACCGCCGCCTGGCGGTGGACGACAGCCTCGCGATAGGCGGGGTCGGTGACCATTTCCATGAAGGCACCGCTGTTCGGATATTCGGCGATGAAGGCCGCATCCCAACGCTCGGCATCGGGGCCGATGACCATGGCCTCCATCGTACCGCTCCATATCACGCGGCCGCCGACGCGCCGGAATATGGGCCCGCTGTCGGCGCTATAATGGCGATAGGCTTCCGCCCCGGTCAGGCGCTGACCTGCGAGCGGATGACCATCGGGGTAGGTTGCCGCAGCGTTGAAGCGGACGAGGTTGAGCATGTGGATGACCGTATCGCGCGGCAGTGCCTTGAACGCGTCGAACTGCGCGCGTTCGGGGTCGACATGGCGATCGGTCACGGCCGGAATTCCTTGCGCTTGATCCGCCAGGCGTCGGCGCTTTGCGTCCATGCGTCGACCGGCGCATCTTCGAACGGGGCGGGGAGGCGGGTCGCGCCGCTGTTCGTCGCCCCGAGCCGTTTCGCGAGCGCCTGCGACCGGGTGTTGGCGGGGTCGATGCTGTGCATCAGTTCGGGCCATTTCAGGAATTCGACCGCGAAGTCGCACGCGGCGACGCTGCCTTCGAGCGCATAGCCCTTGCCGGCGAATTTTGCGCGCACGCCATAGCCGATTTCGGGCGCGGGCCAGCCGTCGGGCTCCCACGGGCCGAGGCGTCCGACCCATTCGCCGGTCGCGCGCTCGATCACCGAAAACATCGAAAAGCCGCGGATGTGCCAGGCGCCGGCCAGCGTGCACCACATGCGCCAGGCCTGCGACCGCTGGCAGGTGCCGCCGATAAAGCGCATCGTGTCTTCTTCGGTGCACATTCCGGCAAAGCCGTCGAAATCCTCGGTTGCGGGCGGGCGGAGGATCAGCCGCTCGGTCACGAGCAGGGGGCCATTCAACATATTAACTCTCCCGCGGCGGTTGGCCGACGCTTTTGCGGCAAGAGCGGGTATCGGGCAAGCGGATACGCTTGAGGGCACCGGCGGTGAAACCGGTGCCCTCGCCATCAACGTGTGCGGGCGGAGGGGTCTCGACCCACACTCGAGACGGTTTGGCTATGCCTTAGCGGCAGCGATACTTGTCACGGTCGACTTCGCGGCCGATCAGCGCACCGGCGCCGGCGCCGATGATCGTGCCGAGCAGCTTGTCGCCGCCGCCCGCGATTTCATGGCCGGCGAGGCCGCCGACCGCGCCGCCGATCAGGAGGCCGGTCGTGCCATTATCCTTCTTGCAGCGATAACGTCCGTCTTCGCCGCGCCACACGCGGGTGTTACGGTTGATACGCTCGTCGCGGGCATAATAGCGGCGATCCTTGCGCTTCTTGTGGAAGGCGGCCGACTGGTCGAGCTTGTGGAAGCCGTCCGCCTTGGCCGGGGCCGCGATACCCGCATAGGCGGGAGCGGTCAGGGCGACGCTGGCGGCGGCAAAAGCGCCCATCAGGCCCTTGGTGAAATTACGCATAAAAAGTCCTTTCCTGGTTCGACGCCTTATCCCGCAGGGCGAGACCGGGCGCTTCGATGGGGAAAACGAGCCGGGTCCGGAACGCGTTGCATTAACCCAAGGCAACAAGACGAATTGAGGGTTTCTGTCGACGAACCGAAAGGGCCTTGCCGCATCGATGGCGGCGTGCGACAACCCCGTCATGCTCAATATCGGATCGCTCGTCATTGGCGCTATCGCCTTGGTTCTGGTCGTTATTGCATTCGTCCCGCTGCTTGGAATTGCGAACTGGTTTATTGTTCCGTTCGCGGTCGTCGGGCTGGCGCTGGGCGCGATGTCGGGTAAGACGAGCGGGCGGAATCTCAACATCGTCGTCATCGTCATCGGCGTTATCCGCCTGATGCTCGGCGGCGGCATCATCTGAACCGGCCGGGCCAGACATCATGAATCAGCCAGCGGCCCCCGCGGGGAGCCATCAGGGCGGCTTGCCCTACGCACTCGGGGCCTATGCGATCTGGGGCTTCGTCCCCTTGTTCTTCAAGCTGGTGTCGAGCGTGCCGCCGGTCGAGGTGCTGGCGCAGCGCATCGTCTGGTCGCTGCCGCTCTGTTTCCTGATCATGGCGTTCCGCCGCCAGATCGGCGAATATCTGACCGCGCTCCGCGACTGGCGCGTGCTGCGCATGCTGCTCGCGAGTTCGATCCTGATCGCGCTCAACTGGCTCGTCTATATCCATGCGGTCTTTACCGATCATGTGCTCGCGGCAAGCCTCGGCTATTATCTCAACCCGCTCGTCAATGTCATGCTGGGAATGATCTTCCTCGGCGAACGGCTCTCGCGGTTGCAGGCGCTGGCGGTGGTGATTGCGGGGGTCGGGGTGGCGATTCTCTTGGCGGGTGCGCTCGATACGCTGTGGATCAGCCTGACGCTTGCGTTCAGCTTCGGAACCTACGGGCTGATCCGCAAGATCGTCCCCGTCGGCTCGCTGCCGGGGCTGGCGATCGAGACGACGCTGCTGCTGCCGCTGTCGCTTGCCGCCGCGGGCTATTATATCTGGCTGGACGACGGGCGCGGTTTCGGGTCGGGCGCGGAAATCAGCTGGCTGCTCGCCGCGGCGGGTGTCGTCACCGCGATCCCGCTACTGCTCTTCGCGACGGCGGCGCGGCGGATGAGCTATGCGGCGCTCGGTTTCGTCCAGTATCTGGCGCCGAGCATCGCCTTCCTGCTCAGCCTGTTCGTGTTCGACGAGCCGCTGAAATCGGCGCAGCTCGTCTGCTTCCTTTTGATCTGGGCGAGCATTGCGGTGTTCAGTTTCGACATGTGGCGCAAGATGCGCGCCGAACGGATGATGCCGGCGGCTTAAACGAGCTTCCACCCCAGCGTTTCGCCGGCGTGGAAGGGAACGACGTCGCCGATCTTCTCCGGAACGACCGTCTCGCCGCGTTCGAGCGTGATCGTGCCGTCATTGAGCGGCAGACCGTAGAAGTTCGGCCCATGCTCGCTGGCAAAACCCTCGAAATGGTCCAGCGCGCCATCTTCGTCGAATGCCTTGATGTAGCTTTCGAGCGCATAGGGCGCGTTGAAGATGCCCGCACAGCCGCATGAGGCTTCCTTGGTGTGCACGGCGTGCGGCGCGCTGTCGGTGCCGAGGAAGAATTTGGGCGAACCCGAGGTCGCGGCCTTGCGCACCGCGAGCCGGTGATGCTCGCGCTTGGCGACGGGCAGGCAATAGGCGTGCGGCCGAATGCCGCCGACGAGCATCGCGTTGCGATTGATATGGAGATGCTGCGGCGTGATCGTCGCTGCGACATTGGCGGGGGCATCGGCGACGAACGCGGCGGCTTCGGCGGTCGTGATATGCTCGAAGACGATCTTGAGCGCGGGGAGCGCGCGGACGAGCGGCTCGAGCGTGCGTTCGATGAACACCGCCTCGCGGTCGAAGATGTCGACGTCATGGTCGGTGACCTCGCCATGGATCAGCAGCGGCATGCCGATTTCCTGCATCCGTTCGAGCACGCCCATGATGTTCGCCACATCGGTGACGCCGTGCGCGCTGCCGGTGGTGGCATGCGCGGGGTAGAGCTTCGCTGCGGTGAACACGCCCTCGGCATGGCCGCGCGCCATCTCGTCGGGGTCGCTGCGGTCGGTGAGATAGGCGACGATCAGCGGGGTGAAATCGAGCCCGGCGGGCACCGCGGCATTGATCCGGTCGCGATAGGCGCGACCTTCCTCGGCGGTGGTGACCGGCGGCGACAGGTTCGGCATGACGATCGCACGCGCGAACTGCCGCGCGGTATAGGGCGCGACATGACCCAGCATCGCGCCGTCGCGCAGATGGACATGCCAGTCGTCGGGGCGGCGGATCGTCAGGCGGTCGGTCATTAAAATCTCCCCCCTCCCGCTTGCGGGAGGGGCTGGGGGTGGGCGAGTCCGTGGCGGCGCATAGCGGATGTTTGATTTTTACCCAACCCTACATGCCCACCCAGTATCGGGTCGAATGTGCCCCCGGCACATTCTTGAACCGCTGGGGGCTGTTCAACCCGATACTCCCCTCCGCAAGCGGGAGGGGCTTTAAGTCATCGAGCTTCGGCCCTATTTCGCTGTTCATGGCTAATACCACCCTTCACGACCGCGCCCTCATCCGTCTGTCGGGGGAGGACGTCCGCGGCTTCCTGCAGGGGCTGGTGACCAACGAAACGGCGGGCAACCTGCCGGTCTGGGCGGCACTGCTGACCGCGCAAGGCAAGGCGCTCTTCGATTTCCTGATCTGGGGCGACGAAGACGATATCCTCATCGACTGCGAACGCGATGCCGCCGAGGCGCTGGCGAAGCGGCTGACGCTCTATCGCCTCCGCCGTGCGATCACGATCGCGCCGGAGCCCGGTCTCGCGGTCCATTGGGCCCCCGAAGGCGACCTTGGCGTCGTCGACCCGCGGCTCCCCGAACTTGGCCAGCGCTGGCTCGCGCCCGACGGCGAAGGCGAGGGGGCTGACGCCGCGTGGCACGCGCACCGGCTTGCACTTGGCGTCACCGAAGGCCGCGCCGAGCTCGGCGACGGCACGACCCTCTGGCTCGAATGCAACGCCGCCGAACTGAACGGGGTCAGCTTCACCAAGGGCTGCTATGTCGGACAGGAAAATACCGCGCGGATGAACTGGCGGCAAAAGGTCAACCGGCGGCTGGTGGTCGTGCCGATCGCGGAGGCCGACACGAAGCGGCAGGTCGTCGCCTATCCCGAGCTTGGCTGGTCGGTCGAGCACCGGCGGGTCGAGGGTATCGACGTCGCTGGCGCCCCGGCTTGGCTGCGCGAGGGGCTCGCTGCCGGTTCATGACAGATGCAGGCATTGCTGCTATATTACCGGTCATGCGCGCTTTCCTGATTTCATCGGTGCTGGCCGCCGCTTTCGTGACCGTGCCGGCCATCGCGGGGGAAACCGCCGGTGCCGGTGCCGGTGCCGGTGCCCCGGTGTCCCTGCTCCCGGCCGAACCCGAAACCGCGCGGCCGCTGTCCCGGCTGGCCCCGCTTGCCGCCGACTCGGTCTGGACGCCGCGCTTCGAAGCCGCGGCGGGCGAGCTGGCGAAGGCGCTCCGGTCGCGCGACGAGGCGCAGTGGGCGCCGCTGCTGGGCGGGCAGTGGTTGAGCGCTGCCGATCGCCAGCGCGTCAGCGGGCTGCTCCGCGATCCGGACAGCCCCTTTCTCGATGCCCTGTTTTCGAAGGGCTCTGCGCATTATGCCATTCTGGGCTGGAACGCTCCGGCGTCTCTGAGTGTCGACGAACGCACCGCGATCGAGACGGGGCAGGAGGCCGAAGCCCTGGTGTGCTGGTCGGCCGCGGACGATGGTGAAAAGCTGTGGCCGGTTACGGCCGCCGACGCCGACAACCGGCCGGGGCGCGCCTATGCCTGTGCGCGGATCGCCTACAGCATTCGCGGTGGCAATCCGACCTGGCGGGCGTTTGTCGAACAGGGCTGAGCCCGCTTAACCAATCTCGAACCCTCTTCTGCGAAAAGCGCCTCATGTTGGGGCGCTTTCTCGGGTTTGCTGCGGTGATCGCGGCGGTTTCGGTCGGCATGGCGGGGCTCGCCAGCCGGTCCTCATCCAATGACGTCGTCGAAACATCGAATGCCGTTTCGGGCAATCACGACAATTGGACGACGCACAAAGTTCGTAAGGACCGGTCCTTGGCCGCGGCCGAAGCCAGAGGAGAATCGGGCCGGTCCAGCGAGGTGTTGCTCGCTCGGTCGGGCGATTCGCATTTCTATGCCGATGCGGATATCGACGGCACAAATATTCGGGTGATGGTCGACAGCGGCGCATCGATCGTCGCGCTGACGCGGGACGACGCCGAATCTATCGGCATCGACGTCGATCGCCTGCCCATCAGCGGCACCGCGCGCACTGCCGGCGGCGACGTCCCGATGCGCACCGTCATGCTCGACAGCGTCGAGATCGACGGGATCGAGGTTCGGCGCGTCGAGGCTGCGGTGGTCGATGCCGACATGGGCGTGTCGTTGCTCGGACAAAGCTTCCTGTCGAAGCTCGCTGCGGTGAACGTCGAGGGCGACACGATGACGCTGCGCTGATCGCGGCGCTGTCGATCGCGCCAGGGCCTTTTATTCGCGCCGGGCGGCGTGCGCCGGGTTTCCCGGATGCGAAGCGATCCCGGGCGGAAGTTCAAACCATGAATGCCGATCTTCGGACCATACAGCCTGCTCCGGAGCCGGAAAACCGGGGTCGGCAAACGCGCCCGCGGCGACGCCGACCAGATGGGGAAGGCGCTCGGGCTCCCACCAGAGCGATGA
>NZ_DASWTD010000206.1:0-2117 GCF_036402335.1 Sphingopyxis sp.
CATTGACGCGGTTCTCGTCCCCGCAATGTAGCAATCCGCGCCGGCAAGTCGGCAAAGCGATATTTAGTATCGCAAAACGCCCGCATTTCCCGCGCCGGGAAATGTGGGCGCTGCTTTTTGACCGCTTTGGAGTCGACACGCTGGACGGCGCGCGGCAAGAGGTGCGCGAAACGGAATCAGCAGGGGAGCGAGCCCGTGGATTTTATCGCGATTTTTTCGATTTTCGTCCTGGCCTGCTTTGTCGGCTATTTCGTCGTCTGGTCGGTGACGCCGGCGCTGCACACGCCGCTGATGAGCGTGACCAACGCCATTTCGTCGGTGATCATCGTCGGCGCGCTGATCGCCAGCGCCGCTGCGGGATCGGCGACCTCGAAGTGGCTCGGGCTTGCTGCGGTCGTGATGGCAAGCATCAACATTTTCGGCGGTTTCGCGGTCACCGCGCGCATGCTCGCGATGTACAAGAAGAAGGAGCGCTGAGATGGAATTTCAGTCGATCCTTTCCGCCGCGACCGGCGGCCACGGCGCGGTAAATCCCTGGGCTGCCGTCGCCTATCTGGTAGCGGGCGTGCTGTTCATTCTGGCGCTGCGCGGCCTTTCGAGCCCGGCAACGGCGCAAAGCGGAAACCGTTTCGGCATGGCGGGCATGTTGATTGCGGTTGTCACCACGCTGCTCACCCATGCGCCGGCCACCGCCGACGGCCTCCTCGATACGATCGGCCTCGTCGAGATACTCGTCGCGATCGGCATCGGTGCCGTGATCGGTATCGTGATGGCACGGCGGATCGCGATGACCGCGATGCCGCAGCTTGTCGCCGCGTTCCACAGCCTCGTCGGTCTTGCCGCTGTTGCGGTTGCCGCCGCTGCCTATCTCAATCCGACCGCTTTCGGCATCGCCGATGCCGCGGGGCAGATCCATCTCGTCAGCCGCATCGAAATGGGCCTTGGCATCGCGATCGGTGCGATCACCTTCTCGGGATCGGTCATCGCCTTCCTGAAGCTCAACGGCAATATGTCGGGTTCGCCGATCATGTTTCCGGGCCGGCACATCATCAATCTCGGCACGCTCGCCGCAATCGTCGCGCTGACCGCTTATTTCACGCAGGACCAGTCGCCATGGGTGTTCTGGACGATCACCGGGCTCAGCTTCGCGATCGGTTTCCTGCTGATCATCCCAATCGGCGGCGCCGACATGCCCGTCGTCGTGTCGATGCTGAACAGCTATTCGGGTTGGGCCGCGGCGGCGATGGGCTTCACGCTCGGCAACACCGCGATGATCATCACCGGCGCGCTCGTCGGCTCGTCGGGTGCGATCCTGTCGTACATCATGTGCCGCGCGATGAACCGCAGCTTCATCAGCGTGATCGCCGGCGGCTTCGGTGCCGACGATTCGGGCGGCGGCGCAGGCGGTTCGAAGGAACAGCGCCCGTGGAAACCGGGCAGCGCCGAGGATGCGGCCTTCCTGATGAGCCAGGCCGAGAATGTCATCATCGTCCCCGGCTACGGCATGGCGGTCGCCCAGGCGCAGCATGCGCTCCGCGAAATGGCCGACCAGCTCAAGAAAGAGGGCGTGAACGTCAAATATGCGATCCACCCGGTCGCGGGACGTATGCCGGGCCATATGAACGTGCTGCTCGCCGAGGCGAACGTGCCGTATGACGAGGTGTTCGAACTGGAGGATATCAACGGCGAATTCGCGCAGTGCGACGTCGCCTTCGTCATCGGCGCGAACGATGTCACCAACCCGGCGGCGAAGACCGACAAGACGTCGCCGATCTATGGCATGCCGGTGCTCGACGTCGAAAAGGCGAAGACCGTGCTGTTTGTGAAGCGCTCGATGGGCGGGGTCGGCTATGCCGGCGTCGACAACGACGTCTTCTATATGGATCAGACGATGATGCTGCTCGGCGATGCCAAGAAGATGGCCGACGATATCGTCAAGGCCCTCAGCGGTAGCGGCCACTAAGGTCGGCGCGGTAGCGGGCACTAGACAAGAATCGTCGCCCCTGCGAAGGCAGGGCCGCTGGCAGCCTTGTGCTACCTCGATAGCGGCCCCCGCCTGCGCGGGGGCGACGTGTTTTAATAAGGGACCTTATGCGCAAAATCGGCCTGATCGGGGG
>NZ_DASWTD010000207.1:0-9179 GCF_036402335.1 Sphingopyxis sp.
CCATCGGTATAGATCGCCGGATAGCGCGCGGCCGGATGCTTGTCGAAATCCTTCGGCAGCAGCACTTCGGCACCGATGTACATCGGCATGCCCCAGAAATCGGACAGGATCTTGCTCTTGATACGCACGCGCTTGATCCACGGCGTGTCGGGCTCACGCGCGATCGGGCCGATCTTCTCGGTCAGCGTCAGCGCGACGGGCGCCTTCGCGGCCGGATCGAGTCGGACGTCGGCGGGCTTGCTGTACGGATTGCCCGGAAACATCGGTGCGATGACGCGCTGGTCGTTCATCGGCACCCAGATCGTGTGTCCGTCGGCGCGCTTCGCCTTCTTGTACGGGACGAGCACCGCCTGAACGCTGTAGTCGCCGGCGGGCAGCCGATCGAGGCCGAAAGGAAAGCCGTCCGACGTCGCATCGAGCGTCACTGTCGCACCGGGGCGAAGATTTTCCACATCCATGCCGAATGCCGGCGGGCCGTTCATGCCGATCATCTGGCGCGGCTCGGCTTTGGCGGGCGTCCCGTCGGCCGGACGGCGCGTCGTGATCACGATCAGCCGCCCCGTGACGGGCTCGCTGACAGCGGACTGCGGCAGCGTAACCGAAAAGCTGACTTGCGCTGCCGCCGGAACGCCGCTCGCAAGCGCGGTTACCGCCAGGCCCCAGGCCAATAGTCGCTTGCCGTTTTTCAGAAAACCCATTCCAGCCCCCATATTCATCATCCGCTGTCCTGCACGATGATTGAGCCGACGGAATCCTCCACTCGCCGCGGCTGGCAGCCTCGCTTCATGATCTTGCCGGCAACATTGGGCCGCAAGCCGCCATGGCACGCGGCACTTCAGGGGTATCGTGAAATCCCGGCCTCAGTCGCGATTGGGGCGCTGGCCATATTGCCGGAAAGCCCCGAGAATCCGGTCCATTTCCGCCCGTTCGAGCAACTTCGGGCCGCCAATCGCAAGCGTGCCGCAATAGACCGCCGCCTGCTCTTCGATCTCCTCGGCGATCGCCATCGCCATCTCAAGCCCCGGCCCCAGCGCGATCAGGCCGTGATTGGCCATCAGGCACGCAAGGCGGCCATCGAGCGTCCGCACCACGCCCTCGGCCAATTCCTCGCTGCCGAAAGTGGCGTAAGGCGCGACGGGAACGCTCGCACCGCCGCTGACCGCGACCATGTAATGGAGCGGCGGGATTTCGCGGTGCGCGCAGGCGAGGATCGTGGCATGGCGCGCGTGGCAGTGTACGATTGCGTTCGCATCGGCCCGGCGCCGGTACAGGCCCATATGCATCCGCCATTCGCTCGACGGACGCGCCGATCCTCCGGCAACGCGCCCGTCGCCATCGACAAAGACCATGAGGTCGGCGGTCAGCCGGTCGGGCGTCACCCCCGACGGCGTGACGAACATGCCCGATGCGAAACGCACCGACAGATTACCCGAAGTCCCGCGATTGAGCCCGCGCGCATCGAGCGCCCGCATCGCATCGACAAGCTGCTGACGGGCTTCGTCTTCGGTCATCGGCTCTCTTCCCTTGCCGGCGTATCGCGCATGAACGCCATGGTCGTATCATAGCTTTCGAGCCGGCCCAGCGTGCCGACCCCGAGCGCGACCTGCGCCGCAGTCGCGACACCGAAGCGCAGCGCCTCGGCGGGGGCCAGGCCCCGCGCGCGGCCGGCGATATATCCGGCGCACAGGCCGTCGCCGCAACTGGTCGTATCGACGGGATCGATCCGGTGCGCGGGCGCATGGACTTGCCGGTCCGCCACCACAAGCAACGCCCCCTCGCCGCCCATCTTGATCAGGCAGCCGCCCGCACCGCGCGCGATGAAACGGCGCGCGCCTTCGACCGGATCGCCGGTTCCGGCAAGCGCATGAACCTCGGCGAGGCTGGGCATGAACAGGTCGACGTGCGGCAGCAACGCGTCGAGATCGGCCTGCGCCGCATCCGAAGGCGCAATCAGGTCGCACGATGTGAACAGGCCGCGCGCCTGCGCCTCGCGCAGCAGATCGGCGCCCTTGCCCGCCGTGCCCGGAAAGCCCACACCGCCCCAGTGGACGGCGGCGGTGTGGGCGAGCGCGGCAAAGACCGCATCGGTGACGGGCGCGAAGACGCTCGCCCCCATCATGTGCCAGTTCGGGCGGTCGCCGTTGGGGCGGATCGGCAGGACCGTGGTCGACGTCGGCCAGGCGGGGTCGACGCCGAGCAAGCTGGTATCGACCCCGGCGGCATCGAACATCGACCGGATCAACTGCCCCTGCGGATCGTCGCCGACCGCCGAAGCGATTGCGGTGCGAAGCCCGAGCTTCTGCGCTACGAGCGCCGTCCCGCCCGCGGTTCCCGCCGGCGACAGGACGATCTTTTCGACGATCTGTCCCGTCTCGCCCTCGGGAAGCGACGCGACGGGGTGCACCGCAATGTCGATCGTCGTCAGGCCGACGGCGAGCAGGTCGAATTGCATGGTCAGCCGGCCATCGCCGCCGCGAGCGCGACGAGGATCGGATGGGGGACAAGTTCGCTGCATCGCGCGGCAAGCGCCGCGAAAGCCTCGTCGGCCGCCACAAGCGTGACGTCGATGTCGGCGTCGGTCATCGCCGCACACAGGAACATATTATGCCACGGGTGCATATAGACACCGCGTGCGAGCATCTCTTCGGCCCAGCCGTATCCGACGCGGAAATCGGGATCACCTTCGAACATGATCTGCGGCATCTGTACCGGACCGGTCTGGCGCAGCGTGAAGCCATGCTTCGCTGCCGCCGCGTCGAGGCCCGTGCGCAGCCTTTCGCCCAGGCGGACCATATGTTCGAGATAGTCGCTCTCGCGGATGATCTTCAGCGTCTCGATCGCCGCGGCCATCGGCGTTGCCGACAGCCAGAACGAGCCCGTCGCATAGATCGAACCAGCGCCTTCGCGGCAGCTGTCCGACCCGAGCAACGCCGAAATCGGATGACCGTTGGCGAAGCATTTTCCCCAGGCGCTGAGGTCGGGCTGGACGCCGAGTTCGCTCCAGCTGCTCCCGCGCGCGAGGCGAAATCCCGCGCGGACCTCGTCGACGATCAGCATCGCGCCCTTGTCGTCGCAAAGCTCGCGAGCTCGCCGGGCATAGCCGGGCTCGGGCGCCTCCTGATCGACGAAAGCATCGTGGCGGAACGGCGATGCGAAGATCGCGGCGAGATCGTCGCCCGCATCCGCCACCGCCGCCTCGAGGCTGGCGACATCGTTATAGGCATAGGTGCGGACATGCGCGCGATCTTCCGCCACCGTGCCGGCGGGAACCGGCGTGCACCACGGTGCGGCGCCGTGATAGGCACCCTTCGCCACCAGCACGATCCGCTTGCCGGTCTCTGCGCGCGCGCTGCTCATCGCCATCGTCGTCGCGTCGGTGCCGTTCTTGCAGAACATCGCCCAGTCGGCGTGATCGACCATCGCGACCAGCGTTTCGGCGAGTTCGACCATGAGGGGCGACGGGCCGGTGAGCGTGTCGCCCACTGCCGCCTGCGCGCGCGCGGCCGCCTCGACGCGTTCGTCGCGATAGCCGAGCAGGCTCGGGCCATAGGCGCACATATAGTCGAGATAGCGGTTGCCGTCGGCGTCCCAGATATACGCGCCCTCGGCCTTGCTGAAGAATTGCGGGAAGCTGTCGGGCAGCATCCGCACCGATTCATGCCCGTACATCCCGTTCGGAATGACTTTCAGCGCGCGCGCGCGCAGCGCCGCATCCTGCACTCTGTTCATATCGATCTCGCTTTGCTTGTCAGAATTTCAGGACCGCCTGGACGCCGTAGGTCGCGGGGTCGTTGTAGTTGAGCTGGTCCATCGTCACGACCGGCGACACATAGGTCACATAGCGGGTGCCGGTGATATTCTTGGCCCACAGCGCCAGTTCGAGCTTCTCGTCGCGCGACAGCCACGACAGCCGGGCATTCGCGGTGCCATAAGGCTTCACGCGGCTGGCCTGCGCATTGTCGGGCGTCAGGAAGGTTTCCGACTGGAGGCTGCCATCGACGCGCAACCTGAGCGCGCTGTCGCCGGGCAGCGGCTGGGTCAGCGCGAAGCCCGCCGAGATCGCCACCTCGGGCGCGTTGACCAGCTTGTTGCCCGCATAATCATCGGCCGCGAGCGCGGTGAAATCCTTGTAGCGCGCATGCAGCAGGCTGGCGTTGACGAAAGCGTTGAAATTGCGCGACGGCTGCGCCTGCAGCTCGATTTCCAGACCGTAAAGCTCGGCATTGCCCGCGTTGAGCTTGCGCTGCACGGGCAGCACGCCCGACGTGTCGAAGACGAAGACCTGCAGGTCGCGATAGTCGTAATAGAAAGCCGCGGCGTTAAAGCGCAGCGCGCGGCCAAGCAGGTCGCTCTTGAAACCCGCCTCATAGGCGTAGAGCTTTTCCGACTGGAACGGCTGCAATTGCGCCGGGTCGCTCGACGAGCCGCCGGCGAAGCCGCCGCTGTTATACCCCTTCGACGACGAGGCGTAAAAGAGCAGGTCGTCGGTCGCCTGGAACGACAGCGCCGCGCGCCAGGACAGGTCCTTGAAGGTCTTCGACCCCGTGAAATCGAGCACCGGCACGGTGATCACATCGTCGAAAAAGCTGTGAAAATTGAAATCGATGCTGTCGACCGAATAGCGCAGGCCGCCGGTCAGCGTCAGCCGGTCGCTCAGCTTGACGTCGGCCTGCGCAAAGGCGGCCCAGCTCTCGGTCTTCTGCGTATAGGGATAGGCGAAATTGCCGATCGAATTGACCGGGTCGAGCGTACCCAGCAGATCGTCGGGGTCGCGGAAGACGCGGAGGATGTCGAACGCGCTTTCCGTGACGAGCTTGTCGTGGAAATAATAGCCGCCGACGATCCAGTTCACCGCGCCGCCGTCCTTCGACTGGAGGCGCAGTTCCTGGCTGGACTGCTGCGGCCGGTCGATGTAGGTCGCGGTCAGGACATTGTTGGGGCTCGCGTCGGTATCCTCGAGCGTGTGGCGGCGCACCTGTTCATAGGCGCTGATCGAGGTCAGCGAGACCCCGCCCATGTCGATGCTCGCGGTCAGCGAGCCGCCGAACACATTGACGCGCTCCTGTCCTTCGATGTCATAATCGCCGGCGTTCAGGTCGCCGTCGGTATCGGCATAGCCGAGGCCGTCGAGCGGCACGCCGTCGGCGAAATTGGGATTGCCCGCAAAATCGACACCCTGCCCGCGATGCTGGAACTGGCGCGCGCCGCCGCGATTCTGCCCGCCGTGCACGATTGCGCGGATCAATATATCCTCGTTCGGCGTGAAATCGACGATCGCGCGGCCCGCCCACATGTCGAGATCGTTGAGCTTGTTGCCTGTCACGCGGTTGAGGAGCCAGCCGTCGCGGCGCAGATAGGTGCCCGCTACCCGCGCCTTCAGCACATCGCCGATGATCGGCCCGCCGACGCCGCCTTCGACCTGCACCTCGTTGAAGCGGCCGTAGGAGACGGCGGCGTTGGCGCTGAATTCGTCGGTCGGTTTGCGCGACGAAAAGCGGATCGCGCCGGCGGTGGTGTTGCGGCCGTAGAGCGTGCCCTGTGGCCCTTTCAGTACCTCGATGCCGTCGCTGTCGAACACGTTGAACAGCTTGCCGGCGTTCGCGCCGAGGAACACGTCGTCGACATAGACGCCAACCGCGCCGGTGGTGTTCGAGTTGAAATCGCCGATGCCGACGCCGCGCAGGAACAGCGACGTCGTCGTGGCCGAGGTGCCCGCCTGCGAGGAGAGGCCGGGAACGAGGATGGCCAGATCGCGCGGATCGCGGATGCCGACCTCCGTGAGCGCTTCGCCACTGATCGCCGCGATGCTGATCGGCACGTCCTGGATATTCTGTTCGCGCCGCTGCGCCGTCACGACGATTTCGCCAATGCCCTCGGGCTGATCCGCAGCGGAAGAGGATGGTGGGGCGATTTCCTGCGCGGCTGCAATCGCCGGAGTCAGCGCCAACAACGAGACGGAAATCACTGCAAAACCGCGTTTCATCGCACTCCCCTTCATTATTTTCGGATATTTATCCGGTTTAGAGAGCAAGCAGCTACGCAAGAGTCAAGAATTTTTCACAATCTCCTTCTTCTAATCAGATAAAAGGTTGATTTATGCAGTCGCTTCGAAGATGCATGGGATACAGGGAGCGTGCATGACGACGAGTGAACTGACCCGAGCGGAAATCCGCCGCCCCGCGCAAAAGCGCAGCCGGGCAAGATTCGAAGCGATCCTCGACGGCGCCGAACGCCTGCTCGACACGCTGCCGCCATCGGCGATCAGCATCCACGCGATCGCCGCCGAGGTCGGGATATCGCCGCCTTCGATCTATCATTTCTTCCCCGAACCGCACCTCGTGTTCAGCGCGCTCGCCGAGCGATATCTGAAGCGGTTCGAGGAAGGCGTGCTCACCGAGGTGCCCGAAGACATCGAAAGCTGGCAGGAACTGCAAACCCTGCAGTATCGCGCCGGCCAGGCGTGGTTCAACGCGCACCCCGCGGCGCGTCAGGTGCTGCTCGGCGGCCCGGCCTGGTCGTCGGACATCCGCGCACAGGATCTCGACAGCAATTTCGTGATGGCGGGCCGCAGTATCGAAGTGATGACGCGGAAGTTCATCATGCCCGAGATTCCCGACCTCCCCGACCGGCTCGTCGAGGTGATCGTGATCAACGATGCGATATGGTCGCTGTCGATCCACCGGCACGGCCTGATCACCGACGAAATGGAGGAACAGGCACGCCGCGCGCGCATCGCCTATTCGCGCACTTTCCTCCCCGAATATCTGCCGCTGCGCGCCGACGAAAAGGCGCCGTCTTGACCGCCCCGCTGGCGCCGGTCAGCGGCCGGACGCTCGCGACGTCGATCCTGATCGGCTCGTGCGCCCTGCTTGTCCTGGGCGTCCAGCCGGTCCTTCTCGGCGCGCTGGTCCAGGAAGGCCGCATCGCCGAAGCGCAGGTCGGCAATCTGGTGACGATCGAGATGCTTTCCATGGTGCTCGGTTCGCTTGCCGGCATTGGCCTGTTACGCAAAATGGGTGCCCGCGTCGTCATCGGCCTTGCCGGACTTATCGTCGCAGCCGCCAATGTGGCGATGACTGGCCAGTCAGGCATGATGATGCTTTCGCTGTTGCGCATGGTGGCGGGCCTTGGCGAGGGCGTGTTGGTCGCTTCCGCGCTGGTCGCCATTTCCCGCGTGGCACGCGTCGAACGCGCCAGCGCCATCTTTCTTGCGGTGCAGACGCTGCTGCAGGCCGTCGTCGCGGCGGCGCTTCCGCTCGTTACGATCGCGAGCTCGCGTACCGACACCGCGCTCGGCGCGCTCGCCGCCGCCGCCGCGATCGCCGCCGCAGCGGCGCTATCGCTCCCGCAATATCTGCAGCCCGCGGCGCCCGACGCAGAACGCGGCGCAGTCACGCGGGCAAGCCTGACCGCTCTTCTGGGAGCCGGCCTGTTCCTCGGCGCCATCGTCTCGGTCTGGAGCTATTTCGGCCTCTGGCTCATCCGCTATGGATATCCTCCGACCTTTGAAGGCACCGCCATATCGCTTTGCCTCGTTGCGCAGGTTGTCGGCGCGCTGACCGCCGCACGCTTCGGCGAGCGGTTACCGAACCGGCAGACCATTTCCGCTTGCGCCGTCGCGGGCGCCCTGCTGGTCGCGCTCTTCTTCGCGGGCCGCGGTAACGCGACCGCAATCCTCGCCGTGAGCATCGCATTCGGCTTTGTCTGGCTCTTCACCCTGCCCTTCTTCGCCGGATGGCTGATCGAAATCGATCCGGGCCGCCGCGCGGTCCTTTATCTCACGGCGTTCCAGCTCGGCGGCGCTGCATTATTGCCTTCGCTCGCGGGCGTTGCCGTCGGCAGCTTTTCGGTCGATGCCGCGATGGTCTTCGGTGGCGCGATATTCGTGGTACTGGCGGCCGCGACATTCACCGGCAGGCTCGTAACCCCTCGCTGAAAAACGGCATTGGCCGGTTAGGGATCTTCCCGTCCCGGGCGCCCGTCAACACCGGCGGACCCGGGCAATGGCCGATTGTACATCTCTGTCGGCCCCGGATACTCGCTTCCGTCGTCCTTCCCTACCTCGCGCGCGACGAGGGCGTTTACCATGGCGTTGAGCCGCACCAGATTGCCCCGCTGCTCCGGCCGCGACGCAAGATTGACGATCTCGTCGGGATCCGCCTGCGTGTCGTAAAGCTCGAGATCATTGTTCGCGGAGAGATCGGCCCAGTCCTGCGGTTGCTGATGATGGGCCGGCGCGAAATAGCGCGCGAACTTCCACCGGCCGTCGTGGACGCCGCGGTGAAGGCGGCGACGCGACAGGTCGAAGCGTTCGGTGAACGGCGCGGTCGCAGGCTGACCTGCCTTCGGCGCCCAGCCATAGGCGACCGCATAGTTGAACAGATGCCCCCGGATGTCGCGCTCGGTCCGCGCGTCGGGATCGGCGAGCAGCGGCGTCGCGTCGATGCCCGGCAGGTCGGGATAATGCTCCTTTCGCCAAGCCATATCCTTGCCGCCGAGTGCGAGCAGCGTCGGCGCGATATCGACCGCGCTCATCAACCGGCGCGAGCGGCGGCCGCCCGGCGCATCGGGATGGACGATGATCATCGGCACGTTCGTTTCCTCGCGATAGATTGTGCCCCCCTTCTGCCGCATCCCGTGCGCTCCGGCGCGCTCGCCATGGTCGGAGGTATAGACGATGATCGTGTTCTCGAGCTGACCGCTCGTCTCGAGTGCCCAGAGAAGCTGGCCGATCCGGCGGTCGACGTCGCGAATGCAGTTGTAGTAATAGTTGCGAAAGCGCTGCCACGATGCCTCGTCGCCAATATCCATCGTCCCGTAGGTACGGACGTTCGATGCGGCGATCCCCCGATGCGCCTCCGGCTTGCCGCTCAGATCGTCGCGATGGAAGCTTGCCGGAAGTTCGAAGCCATTGTCCTCGGCATAGAGCGGATCGCCCGGCTCGCGGCGCAGCGGCCCCAGAAGATAAGGGTGCGCGCGCGTTTCGGTCTGCTTGCCGGTCGCGTCATAGAACATGATGTCATGCGGGTTGAGGAGGCCGACGACCATGAACCACGGCTTGCCCCCCGCCTTGTCGCGTGACTTGAAATCGAGAATGCTGCGCGAGGCGTCGGCGGCGATATATTGATCGTGCCGGTACCCGTCCCATGTCAGGCCGACCGCCTCGCCGTCGAACCCGT
>NZ_DASWTD010000208.1:0-4673 GCF_036402335.1 Sphingopyxis sp.
GCACGGACCAGCCTTTGTCCCATATTTGCGATATTCATCATGTGGCCAGCCTTGGTCGGCTAGCCGCCGAAAATCAACCTTTGTCGTCGCGCGAGCGGCGGACATATTGCCCCAGGGGTCGCCCAGATCATGTTTCGACGCGCGGAGTTTCGCCTCGCCTCTTTTCTCCTTGCCGTCGTGGCGACGGCGGGTCTCGTCCATGCGCCGGCCAAGGCGCAGTTCCGCGGCGGCTATGCCTTTCTGCAGGCGGTCGATAACCGCGACGGGACCAAGGCGACCGACGCGCTCAAGGACGATCCGTCGATCGTCAACACCCGCAATCCCGACACCGGCGAAACTGCGCTCATGATCGTCGCCAAGCGGCGCGACATCAGCTGGCTCCGCTTTTTGCTGAGCAAGGATGCCGATCCGTCGATCGGCGACCGGCAGGGCGTGACTCCGCTGATGCACACCGCGCTGCTCAACTTCACCGACGGCGCGCAGGAACTGCTCAACCAGAATGCACCCGTCGACCAGACCAACCGGCGCGGCGAAACCGCCCTGATTCTCGCGGTCCAGAGCAAGAATGTCGCGATGGTTCGCCTGCTCGTCCGGAACCGCGCCAATCCCGACAAGGCGGACCATGTCGCCGGCATGTCGGCGCGCGACTATGCCAAGCGCGACGACCGGACGGGGCAGATTATCGCGATCCTCGACGCCAAGCCCGATGGCCCGGTGCGCGATCTCGGACCCAAGATCGGACCCGACTAGTCATCACAATGTGATATTCCGATTGACATTCACATTATGATGTGAGACATGCCCACCATGTCTACACAGCTCATCGATCGTATCCGCGCCATCGTCGACGACGGGTCCATGTCCCGCTCGGGCCTCGCCCGCGCCGCGGGGCTTCACGCCAACAGCCTGCGCGACCTCGACTCGCCCGGCTGGAACCCCACGGCCGAAACGCTGCGCAAGCTCGAAAACTGGCTCGCGACCGGCAGCGACCTGTCGCCAATGGCGAGTCCCGAAGAGATTATCGCCGAGGCGCGCAACGGCCGCATGTTCATCCTTGTCGACGACGAGGATCGCGAAAATGAGGGCGACCTCGTCATCCCCGCGCAAATGGCGACCCCCGACGCGATCAACTTCATGGCGACGCACGGGCGCGGTCTCATCTGCCTGACGCTCACGAAATCGCGCGTCGATACGCTCGGGCTCGAATTGATGAGCCGCCAGAACGGCACGCGGCACGAAACCGCCTTCACCACCTCGATCGAGGCGCGCGAGGGTGTCACCACCGGCATTTCGGCGGGCGACCGCGCGCGCACGGTTGCCGTGGCGATCGACGCCGGCAAGACCCGTGACGATATCGTCACCCCGGGTCACATCTTCCCGCTGATCGCGCGCGACGGCGGCGTGCTCGTGCGCGCCGGCCATACCGAGGCATCGGTCGACATCGCCCGACTCGCCGGGCTCAACCCCTCGGGCGTAATCTGCGAGATCATGAACGATGACGGCACGATGGCTCGCCTCGACGACCTTGTCCCCTTCGCACGGCGCCACGGGCTGAAGATCGGCACGATCGCCGACCTGATCGCGTATCGCAACCGCAGCGACCGGCTGGTCGAATGCGTGTCCGACGATCCGTTCGAATCGGACTATGGCGGCGACTGGCGCCTCAAATCCTATCGCAACAAGATCGATGGCACGGTCAATCTGGTGCTGCAGAAGGGGCCGGTCGATCCCGAGGGCGTAACCCTCGTCCGCATGCATCCGGTGTCGATCTTCGACGATATCATGGGCCGTCCGGGTCCGAAGAAGCGCCGGCTGCAACGTTCGATGGACGCGATCGGCGAAGCGGGTTCGGGGGTGATCGTGATGCTGATGCGTCCGCTGCCCGGATCGGCCGAAGCCGACGCGACCCCGGCACCGAGCGGCGGCATGGACCTTCGCACCTACGGCATCGGCGCACAGATCCTCGCCGACCTCGGCGTCCATGCGATGGAATTGCTCACCCCTACGCACAGCAATATCGTCGGCCTCGAAGGCTATGGCCTGTCGGTCGTCGGCGAACGCCCCATTCCCGGAGAAGCCGCATAATGGCACATGTCCTGATCGTCGAAGCCCGCTTCTACAGCCACCTCAACGACATGCTGCTCGACGGCGTGCGCAGCGCGCTCGATGCCGATGGACACAGCCATGAGACGGTAACCGTCCCCGGCGCGCTCGAAGTCCCCGCGGCAATTTCGCTCGCGGCCGACAGCGGGCGCTACGACGCCTATGTCGCGCTTGGAGTGGTGATCCGCGGCGAAACCTATCATTTCGAGGTGGTGTCGAACGAAAGCGCGCGCGGCATCATGGCGCTGACGCTCGACGGCCTTGCGATCGGCAACGGCATCCTCACGGTCGAGAATGAAGAACAGGCGCTTGCGCGCGCCGACAAGACGCGCAAGGATAAGGGCGGCGAAGCGGCGAAGGCCGCGCTTGCCATGCTGGCCCTGAAGGAACAATTCGGCATTGGTTGATCGCCCGCCTCCCAGCCGTTTTTCCGTCGTCGAACGCGGCGGGCGGCTGGTGGTCATCGACACCGAGACCGGGCAGACCCCGCCGACCGCCGCCGAGCGGATGGATCTTCACGATCGCAAGATGGGCGTCGAGCCGATCCGGCCCGCAGCGCGGCAGGCGAAGCCCGTAGCCGCGACCATTGTCGAGGCGACACCGCAACGCGAAACGCCGCGTCCACCGAACGCGCGGATGGCTGCTGCGGTCGCTGAAATGAACCGGAAGCAGCCGTGGAACCAGAAAGCGAAAACCACCGCGCAGCCGAACCATCGGCCTGCCCCGGCGGCCAACTCCGCGCCCGCACGAGGCACAAGCCGCCCCACCCCGCAGACCGGCGGTAGCCGCAAGACGATCGTCACCGGAAAATGGTGGGATTCGAAGGGCCCGCGCACGATCGAGCTGGGACCGAAAGGTCAACAGGTGCTGAACAGCAGCATCGTCACCCTGCTTTTCGTCGTCGCCATCGCGGCGATCGTCGCGCTGTTTGTCGAACCAGTCGTTTTCTTCATCGGCGGTTTTCTGCTGTTCCGTTTCGGTGGCAGCATATTGGGGCCGGTCGGCGCCGGCATCATCGACAAGGCGCTCGCCGAGAAAGGATGATCCGGACGGCGCATCGTCGCCCGGATCATCGAATGACCTACGCGGTCACCAGCGCCGGATAGTCGGTGTAGCCCACGGGACCCGGCGCATACCAGGTCTGCGGATTGTCCGCTGCCCATTCGGCGCCGTTCCGAATGCGCTCGACGAGGTCGGGGTTGCCGATGAACGGGCGTCCGAAGGCAATCGCGTCGGCAGCGCCCTTCGCAAGCGCCTCTTCGGCCAGTGCGACGTCATAGTCACTGTTCAGGATCAACGGACCCTTGAAGGCGGCACGGATCGCGGGCGACTGCTTCGGCACGTCGGTGCGGCCGAAGGTACCTTCGGGACCGGGCTCGCGCAGTTCGAGGAAGGCGATGCCGAGCGCATCGAGCGCCGCGGCGGCGGCCGGGAACAGCTTTTCGGGGGCACTGTCGTCGACGCCCTGCGTCTCGCCATTGGGCGACAGGCGCACCGCGACACGCTCCTTGCCCCACACGCCGACCAGCGCCCCGGTGACTTCGCGCAGCAGACGAATGCGGTTCTCGACCGACCCGCCATAATCATCGTCGCGCAGGTTCGAGCCGTCGCGCAGGAACTGGTCGATCAGATAGCCGTTTGCGCCGTGCAACTGCACGCCGTCGAACCCGGCACGCTTCGCATTTTCGGCCGCCTTCACATAATCGGCGATGACGCGCGGGATTTCGTCGAGGCGCAGCGGGCGCGCTTCCTCGAGGTCCATCCGACCCACCGGCGTGTGCGCGCGGCCAGTGCCCGTCGTCGCCGACGCCGAAACCGGCTGCTTGCCATCGTTGAACACCGAATGGACGAGACGACCCATATGCCAAAGCTGTGCGACGATACGCCCGCCCGCGGCATGTACGGCGTCGGTCACCGGCTTCCAGCCCTCGACCTGCGCGTCGGTCCACAAACCCGGCGCGCTCGGCCAGCCGAGCCCTTCCTGCGAGATGCCGGTGGCTTCGGAGATGATCAGCCCCGCCGAAGCGCGCTGGCGATAATATTCGAGCGCCAGCTCGTTCGGCACGAAGCCCGGTCCGGCGCGGCCGCGCGTGAGCGGCGCCATAATAATACGGTTGGGGGCGTCGATCGCGCCCAGTTTGATCGGATCGAACAGTGATACGGCCATGTTTCCTCCACGTTTCACTTTTGCGCTTCATTTTTTAGTGGCGACCCCTTCGGTCGTCGCTATGGCCCGCGAAGCTATGGACGCAGCGGTGCCGGCACAATGGTACGTAGCAAAAGAAAATCTAAATGACAGCCAAGATGGACAGCATCGAAGGGACGCCGGCGGACCGGACGGGCGCAGGCCGCTGGGCGTTCGCCGCACTGATTGGCGGCAATATCGCGCTATCGCTCGGCGCGATGCTCGTCCGCCTCGCCGATACCGGGCCGACCGCGTCGGCTTTCTGGCGCATCACGATCGCGCTTCCCCTGATCCTGCTGTTCGCCTGGCACGAAATGCGCCGTCAAACAGGCGGTCGCCTGCCGCCGCGCCCGGCGATATTGGTCGCCGCGATCGCGGGGGCTTT
>NZ_DASWTD010000209.1:0-2845 GCF_036402335.1 Sphingopyxis sp.
GAGAAGCGCATCGCGCGGCGCCACGCCCTCGACCTTGGGTACCGACCCCAACAACGGCAGCCCCAGCCGCCGTTCGACCTCGGCCGGATCCGCGATCGCCTCGTCCATCTGTTCGAGGGCGAAGGCCGCTGCGGCGCCGACGGCAAGCCCGGCGAGCAATGCCACGATGAGGTTGAGGACCAGCCGCGGGCTGGACGGCTTCTGCGGCAGATCGGCCGGATCGACGATCGCGATATTATTGACACCTACGCCGCCGGCGACGCCGATCTCCTTGAACCGCTGCAACAGGCCGTCATACAGTGCGCGGTTGGTATCCACCTCCTGCTGATAGATATTGTACTGGATGCTGCGCCGACGCAGGTCCAAGTAGCTAGACTTCAATCGCTCGACGCGCGCACGCAGTGCGCTTTCACGGTCCATCGCCTGACGATATTCGGCCTGTACCGATCCAGCAACGCGGCTTTCCTCGCGAGCGATCGAGCGGTCGAGCTGGCTGATCTGCGACTGGAGCGCGCGCGCCGGGGGATAGTCCGGCTCGAACTGCACCATCATCCGCTGATAGTCGGCGGAAAGTTCGGCGCGGCGTTGACGCAACGCGTTGATCGCCTGGTTGCGAAGCGCCTCGCTCGACTGCCCCGCACCATTGGTCTCGCGCGAGCGGGATTCGGCGGCGATGCGATCGGCGGTCGCCTGCGACAACGCGGCGTTCAGCGTCGCCAACTCGTCCGCGACGATCGACCGCTCGCTGGTCTGATTCTCCCCGGCGCCCTGGCTGGGCAGGTTGATGATGCGCTGCTGCTCGGCATAGGCGACGAGCTGACGCTGCGACCCGTCCAGCCGTTCCTTGGTCTGTGCCAGTTCGCGCTGGAGGAGGTTGCGCCCGTAGGAAGTCGCCTGAACCTTTCGCTCGAGATTGGTCTGGATGAAATTCTCGGCCCAGGCATTGGCGATCCGCTGCGAGAATTCGGCGTCCGGACTGGTGAAGGAAATGTTGACCAGGCGCGACAGGCGGGTCGGCTCGATGCTCGCATGCTTGAGGAGGATTTCGCCGGCGATCCGCTGCCGTTCGGCGCGCCCCGCCGCAGTGTAGCGTCCATTGACCTCCTGGAACGCAATGTCGTTGTCACGTTCGCCGAACCGCTCGAAGAACCTCTTGTCGTCCACAAGCCGCAACTGCGTCGCGACGCGCTCTGCAAGCACGCGCGAGCGCAGCAGGCCGTACTGCGTCTGATAGAATTCTTGGTCGGCGATGCTTGTCTCGCGCTCGACGCCCTGGAAATTGGTCAGCTGGCTGGATTCTCGCGAAATCTCGATCGTCGAAATTGCGGTATATTTCGGCGTCATCAGGAAGGTGGCGATTAGCCCGATCAGCAGGCTGGCGACTACCGCCCCCCCGATCACGTACCGCCAGCGCACCGCCACGCGCCAATATTGCCGCAGAAACGGCAGCGTGTCCTCATTGGCCGGCGGGGCCGGCGTAAGCATCACCCCGGGAGATGCAGGGCGGAGGGAGGAACTGACGAGGTTCATGAAGATGGGCCTTATTGCAGCACGGCGATCAACGGCGCCGCAAGCACCGGAGACAACGACACGAAATCACGGAACAGACGACGCTGCGGCGAATCGCCAACGATGATGACGTCATTGGCGTAAACGGGCGGGTCGTCATAGGCACCGCGGCGGATCGCCGAGATATCGTAAAGACCAGCCATCCGCTTGTCGCCCACCGTCCGCAGGATCACGACATCGTTCTGCCGCGCGAATTCGGTCAGCCCTTTGGCCGAGGCGACGACGCGCATCAGCGTCATCTGATTGGTGACCGGGTAAAGGCCGGGTTCTACTACCGAGCCGTCGATGGTCACGACCTGGCTGACCGAACTCTTGATGTTCACCGTCACCTTGGGGTCGCGGACGTAGTGCGCCTTCAGGGAGGTCTCGATCGCGGCCGCAAGCTCTTCCGCAGTCTTGCCGCGTGCGTCGATCGCGCCGGCCAGCGGCATCGCTATCCGCCCGCTGGCGTCGACCTGCATCTCGCGATCGAGATCAGGGATGCCGAACACGCTGACCTCGATCGTGTCGAGCGGCCCGATCAACGCGGGGCGGTCAGCCGCAACCAGGTCGCTACGGTTGGGCGGTGGCAGCACATTGGCACCGTCGACGACGGTCAGGCTACCGTTCGACCGGAGCGGTTCGGGCGAACCGCACGCAGTCGTCGCCAGGGCGATGCACAGGATGGCAATCGGAAAGCGCATTCGCTTGGATGTTCCGGAGAAAAGGGAAGGTGACGCGCTCTATAGATTTGCCGATCAGGACGGTAAAGCCACACCGTTTGCATGGGCTTTACCGCGCGCAAGCCACATTGCGGCGACGACGACCAACGCCATGACCGTCGGCGTGCGGGCAGGATAGTCGGCGGTGCTGGCGATCAGGACCAGCAGGATCATCGCCGATCCCAGCCGTCCCAGCAGGATGTCGTGATCGCCCTTCGCCCGCCACACCCGGATCGAGGCGAGCGCCCACCAGCCGATGGCGGCGACGAGGATGAGGATCCCCGCGATCCCGGCGTCAAGTGCGATCCCGAGATAATCGTTGTGCGCTTGATTGAAATAGGTCGGCTTCAACAGAGCGAACGGCTCGTGGATGCGGAATACCGGGTCGAAACCGCCCAGTCCCGACCCGAACGGCATATACAGCGCGATCATCGCCAGAACGGTGGGGCGCGCGCGCGATCGCATGTCCTCGCCCACCTCCAGCGTGATCAGCCGACTGATTCCGACCGCGCGATCCGCCGCGAAGCTCAGCGCGATGAAACCGCCGATCACCAAAATGGCAGCGACAACACACG
>NZ_DASWTD010000210.1:0-2398 GCF_036402335.1 Sphingopyxis sp.
GGCCGCACCGCCGCCGGTCCAGGGGGCACCAGCATGACCCTCTATCCCGGCCGCCGTCCGCTCGCCGACCTGCTCGTCGAATTCGCCGAGGGGATCGGCGCGCTCGCGCAGCCGGGCGGCACGACGGACGAATTGCGCCCAGTGTCACTCGAATGCCGGTTGCCCGTCGAATCGGTCGTTGAGTTTCGCGATGGTGCGCTCACGCTACTCTCGGACCTTCCGGCAACGCGGATGCGCACCGATTTCGACCGCCCTGTCCACCGGCTGTCGTTCACCCTCGCTGCGGGGACGACGCCATGACGATCACTACCGCCCCGCGCTCGGTCCCGCTCGAGGATTTCATCCAGGCCGTGCAGGCGCAGCTCGACACGGCGCAGGCGCGCATGACGCTGAAGGCGCAAAACGACAAATTGCCGCTGACCTTCGCGATCCGCGACATCACGATGGACCTGAAGGCGCATGTCGAGATGGATCGCAGCGAAGTGCGCATCCGCCCCGCCGGACCGAACGAGAATGACGCGAGCGTCCTCCACTTGCAGTTCACCGCGATCACCAAGCCGATGATCGACGAGACTGCGGTCCAGCTCGCGGCGGAGGACGCGACCGATACGCAACTCGAGGATCTGGGCGACTCGCTCGACGCGGACGAGCGCCGCCGGCTCGAGTGGATCGGCGTGCGCACCGTCGCCCAGCTCGACGAGATGCAGAAGCGCGGGCTCGGCCGCTCGATCGGGCGGATCACCAACCTGCCGATCGGCAAGCTCGAAAATGTGCTGTCACATGCCGCGCGTCCGATGGTCGACGATGTGCGCGCCGAGCCGGCGGCAGGCGGCGAGAACAGCGACCTGCGCGCAAGGCTTCGCGTCCGCGGACGCAACATGCTGAAAGACGGCAACCCGCCCGCGGTTGCGATCGGTGGCCGCCCGGTAAATGTCCTGCGCGCGAGCGATAGCGAACTGCTGCTCGATGCCGATGGCGAGCAGTTCGCCGGTCAGATGAGCCTCGCGCACGATCATCTGGCCTCGACCCAGCTCTGGTTCGACGAAAGCGCCCGCGCCGTGCCACCACCTCCGCTTAATGGTGGAGGCCTGCAATGAGCGCCGCCGGCCGCACCCTCCAGCCCTGGCTCCACCGCTCGGGCACCTTTGCAAAGCCCAACGCGATTCTCGTCCGGCTGAAACTCGGTGAGACCGCCGACCGCATTCCCGCTGCGATGGACGTGCGGCGCAAGCTCGTCCGCGCCGCCGAGACGACCGAACATGGCGCACTCGACCGCGTCGTCAAAAGCTTTGGCGGCGGGATCCGGGTCTCGCGATTGCACAGCGCCGCCGCTGCGCTGCGCAACGTCGGCGACATGCATCGCGGCTATTCGGACCTCGAGGAAATCAGCGGCATCTCGCGCGTCCTGCGGTTCGAAGTCGATCCGGGTACACATGTGGGATCGATGGCGATCTCGCTGATGCAGCTCGACATCGTCGAGTCCGCGCTGCCCGACTATCTCTGCGCCGTCGGCCTCGACGGTCCTGACCGGGCATCACCCCTCCCGGGCGATCCCGACGGCTGGTCGGCGCGCGACCAGATCAACGCGCGCGCCGCGATGGCGCACGAACCCGGCGACAGCGCGATCGTCGTCGGGGTCGTCGACAGCGGCGTCGCGCATCGCCACCCCGAATTCGCCGCACGGCGCCTGCGCCGCGGGCTCGACACCGTCCAGCTCGGCAGCGGCGAACTGCCCGGCGGGGTCAAGCTTCTCGGCGATAACAAGCGCGTCGATACCAATCCCGACGACGCGTTCGTCGGCCATGGCTCGGGATGCGCGGGGATCATCGGCGCCGCGGGACACGATATGCCTCCAGGCCTCGCGGGCGCCTGCCAGGTTTTGCCAATCCGCTCGCTCGGCGCCGCGACCTTCCCCGGCCGCCCCAACGCCGTCGGCATCGGCGCGGTCAGCGACCTCGACATGGGGCTCGTCCTCGCCGTCCAGCTCGGCGCCGATGTCGTGAACATGAGCTTCGGCACCGACGACGAGGCGCTCGAACCCGGCGCGCCCAAGCCGCACGGCGAGGCCGTTGCCTATGCCACCGCGCGCGGCGCCACGCTCGTCGCGGCGTCGGGCAACAGCGGCGATCGCCGCACTTATTGGCCTGCGGCCTATCCCGAGGTGATTTCGGTCGGTTCGGTCGGCGCCGACGGCCGCGTCAGCAGTTTCAGCACGACGGGCGACCATGTCTCGGTCTGCGCGCCCGGCGAGCGCATCCGCACCGCGACGGTCGACGGCTACCAGAATGCGACGGGGACCAGCTTTGCCGCACCTTTCGTTGCCGCGACCGCCGCCCTGCTCCTCGCGCGTGCGCAGAACCGTTCGGCGCCCGTCTCGCCCTTACAGATCAAGCGGCTG
>NZ_DASWTD010000211.1:0-4242 GCF_036402335.1 Sphingopyxis sp.
CACCCATCTCGCCGCTGCCGCGTTGACCTGCCGCGCGTCTCCTATTGACCACAGAACAAATTCGGAACACCATCGGCCATGCTGACTCATCTCTCCGTCCGCGGCGCGCGCGAGCACAATCTCAAGGGCGTCGATGTCGACCTGCCACGCGATGCGCTGATCGTGATCACCGGCCTGTCGGGCAGCGGCAAATCGTCGCTCGCCTTCGACACCATCTATGCCGAGGGGCAGCGGCGCTATGTCGAGAGCCTGTCGGCCTACGCGCGCCAGTTCCTCGAGATGATGCAGAAGCCCGATGTCGAGCATATCGACGGACTGTCGCCGGCGATCAGCATCGAGCAGAAGACGACGAGCCGCAACCCGCGCTCGACGGTCGCGACGGTGACCGAGATCTATGATTATATGCGCCTGCTCTGGGCGCGCGTCGGCATTCCTTATTCGCCCACAACCGGCGAGCCGATTTCGGCGCAAACGGTCAGCCAGATGGTCGACCGCGTGATGGAACTTCCCGAAGGGACACGCGCTTATCTGCTCGCCCCCGTCGTACGCGGCCGCAAGGGCGAGTACAGGAAAGAGCTCGCGCAGTGGCAAAAGGATGGCTTCACGCGCGTCCGCATCGACGGCGAATTTTACGAGATCGGCGACGCGCCGGCGCTCGACAAGAAATACAAGCATGACATCGAGGTCGTCGTCGATCGCATCGCGGTGCGCGAAGGCCTCGGCACGCGGCTCGCCGACAGTTTCGAGACCGCGCTGAAGCTCGCCGAGGGGCTTGCCTATGTCGACCTCGCCGACGGCCCGGTGCCGGGGCGCGAGGAGGAAGATACCGGCGGCGCGATGAAGGGCGCAGGGATTCCTGCGAACCGCCTGATCTTCTCCGAGAAATTCGCCTGCCCCGTCTCGGGCTTCACCATCGCCGAGATCGAACCGCGGCTGTTCAGCTTCAACGCGCCGCAGGGTGCCTGCCCCGCATGCGACGGGCTCGGCGAGCGGCAGGAATTCGACCCCGACCTTGTCGTCCCCAACCATGCCCTGTCGCTGAAAAAGGGCGCGGTCGTGCCCTGGGCGAAATCGAACCCGCCCTCGCCTTATTATATGCAGGTGCTCGAAAGCCTCGGCAAAGCCTATGGCTTCGACCTCACGACGCCTTGGCAGGACCTGCCCGGCGAGGTACAGCTCATCATCCTCTATGGCACCGGCGGCAAACCCGTCGAGCTGACCTTCAAGGACGGCAAGCGTACCTATACAACGAACAAGGCGTTCGAGGGCGTGATCGGCAACCTCAACCGCCGCCTGCTCCAGACCGAAAGCGCGTGGATGCGCGAGGAGCTGAGCAAATATCAGGCGCCGCATCCGTGCGAGACGTGCCACGGCGCGCGCCTCCGCCCCGAACCGCTCGCGGTGAAGATTGCGGGCGAGGATATCAGCATGTCGGCACAGCGTTCGGTGGCTGATGCCCTGAACTGGTTCAGCACGCTCGACGAGAAACTGAACGACACGCAGCGGCAGATCGCCAAGGCGATCCTGAAAGAGATCAACGAGCGCCTCGGCTTCCTCAATAATGTCGGGCTCGACTACCTCAACCTCAACCGCACCAGCGGCACGCTCAGCGGCGGCGAGAGCCAGCGCATCCGGCTCGCCTCACAGATCGGTTCGGGGCTGTCGGGCGTGCTCTACGTCCTCGACGAGCCGAGCATCGGCCTCCATCAGCGCGACAACGACCGGCTGCTCGCGACCTTGAAGCGCCTCCGCGACCTCGGCAACACCGTGATCGTCGTCGAGCATGACGAGGATGCGATCCGCCACGCCGATTATGTCGTCGACATGGGCCCCGGCGCTGGGCTCCACGGCGGCGAGATCGTCGCCGAGGGGACGCTCGACGAAGTGCTCGCGAACACCAAGAGCCTGACCGCCGCTTACCTCACCGGCGCGAAGAAGATCGAGGTGCCGAAGCATCGCCGCAAGGGCAATGGCTTCGACCTCGTGCTCAAGGGCGCACGCGCGAACAATCTCAACAATGTCACCGCGAAGATCCCGCTCGGCACCTTCACCTGCGTCACCGGCCTGTCGGGCAGCGGCAAGTCGAGCCTGATCATCGATACGCTCTATGCCAGCGCGGCGCGTGTGCTCAACGGCGCGCGGATGATCGCGGGGCCGCACGACAGCCTGAAAGGCCTCGAGCATTGCGACAAGGTCATCGACATCGACCAGTCGCCGATCGGCCGCACCCCGCGCTCGAACCCCGCGACATATACCGGCGCCTTCACGATCATCCGCGACTGGTTCGCGGGGCTGCCCGAAAGCCAGGCGCGCGGATACAAGCCCGGGCGCTTCAGCTTCAACGTCAAGGGCGGGCGCTGCGAGACCTGTACCGGCGACGGCCTCATCAAGATCGAGATGCACTTCCTGCCCGACGTCTATGTGACGTGCGAGACGTGCCACGGCAAACGCTACAACCGCGAGACACTCGAGGTGAAGTTCAAGGGCCACAGCATCGCCGACGTGCTCGACATGACGGTCGAGGATGCCGCCGAATTCTTCAAGGCGGTGCCGTCGATCCGCGAGAAGATGGCGATGCTCGTCCGCGTCGGGCTCGGCTATATCAAGGTCGGGCAGCAGGCGACGACGCTGTCGGGGGGCGAGGCGCAGCGCGTCAAGCTCGCCAAGGAATTGTCGCGCCGCTCGACCGGGCAGACGCTCTACATCCTCGACGAGCCGACCACCGGGCTGCATTTCGAAGATGTGCGCAAGCTGCTCGAAGTGCTGCAGGCGCTCGTCGATCAGGGCAACAGCGTCGTGGTGATCGAGCATAATCTCGATGTCATCAAGACCGCCGACTATATCCTCGACCTCGGCCCCGAAGGCGGGGTCAAGGGCGGCGAAATCGTCGCCGCGGGCACGCCCGAGCAAGTCGTGAAGGAAAAGCGCAGCTTCACCGGGCAGTATCTGGCGCCATTGCTGGCGAAATCGGCGGGGAACCGTTAAAGGCGTGCACGATATGCGACGGGAGTTTCATGCCATGCCTCTCGATCCGGTGCGCCTCGCCCTTCCCTTCATCGCGGCCTCGCTTGCGGCGGCCCCCGCGGCCGCGGCGACGCCGGACGCGCCCTCGCCCGAAGCGGCGCTCGACGCCTATGTCGCCGGGCTGCGTGCCGGAAACGTCGAGGTCCTGCAGGCGCTGTTCCTGCCCGACGGGCAATTCTGCACGCTGGCCGAAGACGAAACCCCACCGGTCGATTGCCGGCGCTTCGCCGAGGTGCTCGGGAGCTGGGCGGCACGCCCCGACCCCGAGGCGACCGGCCGCGTCCTCGACCGCCGCGACGCGACACCGTCGATGAGCGCGATCACCTATGAGCTGAACTTCGGCGGCGACCGCTACGTCGACCAGCTGCTGCTCTATCGCACCGGCGCCGGGTGGCGCGTCGTCGCGAAGACCACCGCGGTGCGGTAACGCCGCGAAATCAGTGCCACACCGCCGAGAGCGGATAGGTCGCGATCAGCCAGATCAGGCCGGCGCACACGACGCGCCGGTTCTTCGACCAGACCGCCAGCGCCGCGGCGGGAAAGAAGCTCCAGGTGATGATGGCGCGGCGCAGGTCGAGCGGCGGCAGTCCGTCGAGCACCGCAACGGTCACGATCAGCGCGATATTGCAGAGCAGGATGCCGCCGATCACCTTGCGATACTGTTTGTCGAAATGGGCGTTCAGATCCTCCCATGCCTCGGGATCGTCGGGGAAGACGAGGCTCGCCGCGATGAAATAGATCGCGGTGACGAGGAAACCGCCGAACAGCACCGGCCAGCTCAGCGGCAACAGGTCGCGCATCGCCCAGCCGTACATCCAGAAGGTGACGACGTCGCACGACACGAACAGCCCGAGCAGCGCGGTCGGCCAGCCGATGCGCACGCGGTGGCTGGCCTTCATCGCCCTCGCCAGCCCGCCGAGCCCCTCGGCGAGCGCGAGGCCGAGGATCAGCCCGAACAGCGACATGGTGAATTCGAACTCGCTCATATGCCCCCGTACAGCCCCGCTTCGTCCAGCGATCCGCCCTATCGTAACGGCGCGCCGGATCAAGCCGTCCCGCGCCGCGATGTCCAAAGTTCAGTAAAGTTCAGCCTTGTGCGGCGACCTGCCGCTGCCCTGCCCCATGCGCGAGACAGGACCAGCCATGGCGCCCCGCCCCGCATGCCGGGCAGCAACCGTCGTTGTCCATGATTGGAAAGAGCCGGATGAAGGCTGGCAC
>NZ_DASWTD010000212.1:0-2165 GCF_036402335.1 Sphingopyxis sp.
CAGCACGAGCTAGTGCATCGGCGCGAAGCCGCGACCTCGAACGAGATGTGGCAGGCCGATCATACCGTTCTCGACATTCTCGTGCTCGATGATGCCGGAACCCCGGTGCGTCCTTGGCTGACCGTCATCGTTGACGATCACAGCCGAGCCATCGCCGGTTACTTCCTCAGCCTCGATGCCCCCAGTGCCCTCAACACGGCGCTCGCCTTGCGGCAGGCGATCTGGCGCAAGCCCAATCCCGAATGGATCGTCAGCGGCATTCCCGAACAGCTTTACGTCGACAACGGCTCGGATTTCATCTCCGAGCATATCGAGCAGGCGTGCATCGCCCTCAAAATCCGCCTCATCCATTCGCTGCCGGGGCGTCCTCGCGGGCGCGGCAAGATCGAGCGGCTGTTCCGCACCATCAACGACATGTTCCTGCCCGACCTGCCCGGCCACCTGATCGCGGGCAAGCCGCTGTCGGCGCCAGTGCTCACGCTCGACGAGCTGCGCGCCCGCTTCGAGGCGTTCGTGTGCGGCGTCTATCATCGTCGCCCGCATGGCAGCACCGGCGAACCGCCGATCACGCGCTGGCAGAAGGGCGGGTTCCTGCCCGCAATGCCCGACAGCCTTGAACAGCTCGACATGCTGCTCGTGCACGTGCCCAAGCCCCGTAAAGTGCTGCGCGACGGCATCCGTCTGATGGGCAGGCGCTATGTCGAACCCACGCTCGCGGCCTTCGTCGGCGAGCAGGTCGAGGCGGTCTATGACCCCCGCGACCTGACCGAGATCCACGTCTACCACCAGGGCCGGTTCGTCTGCCGTGCGCTCAGCTCCGAGCACGCTGGGCACCCGTCGTTGCGCGCGATCCAGCGCGCCCGGCGCGGCGCGAAGGAGCGCGACAAGCAGGTGCCTGCCCCCACGGAGACCTTCGATGGCGACCAAGAGGATACGGCTTCCCGGCCCACCACCTACCGAGGGCTCCGGCTCTACGCCGCTGACGATTGATTTCCTGGTCGAGCAGCCGTTCCTGGCGACCCGCGAACATGCCCGGTTCGTCGAGTTTGCCGAAGCCTGCGCGCACTACCGCTATATCGGCGTGTGTCATGGCCGGCCGGGCGTCGGAAAGACGCGATCGGCGCGCGAGTTTTCCAGCTTCCCCGACCTGGGGGAATATGCCGCGCTCCGTCCCATTGCCGCGCTCCTTGGCGAAAAGGTCGCTCGCTGCCGCGCCGTCTTCTACACCGTGTCGGTCAGCAACACGCCCAAGACGATCGACGCGGTGTTGGGCCTCAACCTCATTAAGCTGGGCTATGCCCGGCTGACGGTCGCGGGCGGCTCGCAGGACGAAATCACCCATGACGCCGCCCGCATCGCCTGCCCCCTCGTCATCGTCGACGAGGCCGACCGCCTGACCATAAAGTCGCTCGAACATCTCCGCGACATGGCCGATCGCCACGGCTTCGGGCTGATCCTGATGGGTATGCCGGGCTTGGAGAAGCGCCTCGCCCGCTATGCCCAGCTCTACTCGCGGATCGGCTTCGTCCACGAGTTCAAACCGCTTACCGAGACCGAAATGCGGCTGCTGCTCGCGACCCACGCCGGCGATTTCGGGATCAGCTTCGACCCGGCCCAACTCGACGCGATCGAAGCGCAGGCAGCCGTGATCCGCATCACGCGCGGCAACTTCCGGCTCATGGAGCGCCTGTTCGCGCAGATGCGGCGGATCATGACCCTCAACCGCGTCGAGGAGGTCACCGCTGACATCGTTCAGGCCGCGCGCGATTGCCTCGTCATCGGACCCGGCAACTGACAAATAGCGCGATCAGAACGCCGCCATTTAGCGCGAGCGTTTACACCTCGTGGCGTGACCGGTCAGGGCCGCTGTCGCGAAACTTGAGAGTTACGCGACACCTCGCACGTGTCGGCCATAAACTATACGCTCCCGGACAGGGGGTGATCGATGGCCAGACGCGATCTGTTAACGGGCGACGAACGCCGCGCGTTGTTCGGCGTGCCCCTCGACCATGCCTCGCTCGCCAAGCATTACACGGTTGCCGATGAGGACCGGCCACTGATCGAAGCGAAGCGCGGCGACGCCAACCGGCTCGGCTTCGCGCTGCACCTCGCCCTGCTGCGTCATCCCGGCTTCGGCATACGCCACGACGATGTCGTCCCCGATT
>NZ_DASWTD010000213.1:0-2388 GCF_036402335.1 Sphingopyxis sp.
CGGGGGGGGGGGCTGGATTATGCCCCGCGGCTTTAGACCGCCGCCCATTGCGCCCGATAACCCGCCGGTATCGATTTGTTTCAATATATGTCGGCTACAGACTTGGGCGCGCGGCGCGGCTATCGTCCGGCCATGTCGACAGCCCGGCAATCCCATATCCTCATAGTCGACGACGACCGCCACATCCGCACGATGCTGGCGCGATATCTGAGCGATCATGGCCTGCGCGTGTCGATGGCCGATGGCGGCCAGCAGATGATGGAGCAGTTCGCCCGCCATGCGTTCGACGTCGTCATACTCGACGTCATGATGCCCGGCGACGACGGCTTTACCCTGTGCCAGCGGCTGCGCGCATCGAGCCACGTCCCGATCATCCTGCTGACCGCACGCGATACCGAGACCGACCGCGTAATCGGTCTCGAACTCGGTGCCGACGATTATGTCGCCAAGCCGTTCAATCCGCGTGAACTGCTCGCGCGGATCCGCGCGATGCTGCGCCGCGCGACGATGGCTTCGGCGCCCGCAACCGCCGCAAGCAAGGCGCGGTTTCGTTTCGCCGGCTGGACGCTCGACCTGACCAAGCGCGCGCTGACCTCGCCGCGCGGGACCCGCGTCGACCTGACGACGGGTGAATTCGACCTGCTGACCGCGCTCGCCCAGCATCCGCAGCATGTCCTCAGCCGCGATCAGCTGCTCGACCTTGTCCATGGGCGCAGCAACCTCAACATCGATCGCAGCATCGATGTCCAGATTAGCCGGCTTCGCCGCAAGATCGAGGAGAATCCGCAGGAGCCGCTGCTGATCCGCACCGTCCGCAACGGCGGCTATTTCTTCGCGGCCGATGTCGAAAGCGGCGCGTCGTCGCATGGGTAGTTTCGGGGGCAGGTTCGGGCTCGGGTTCCGTCCGCGTGTGTCACGGCTGAAACTCGCGCCGCGGATCGGCTTTGCCATCGTACTGACGGTCGCCGCCGCCTATCTTCTCAACCAGAGCCTGCAATTTCTGATCCCGCCGCCGCCGTTCGTGATGGTCGAACGGGCGTGGCTGATCGATTCGGTGGTGCGCGGTGCCCGCATTGCCGGGACCAATGCCGGCCCGCCTCGCGACAAGGCGCTCGGGGCGATGGCCGCGTCGCAATATCTCGACTTTACCGTGACCCGCGCCGCGCCGCTGTTCGGGCAGGAATCGGGTTCGCTGTTTGCCGAAGGCCTGCGGCAATCGATCGCCAGGGGTGTCGGGGTTCCCGCCGCGCGGGTTGCCGTCATGACAGCCGTCTATGACGAGCAGAATATGGAGCGATCGGCGAGCAACGCGATCGTCGTCATCCCCGAGCTTCCGGCGGTGCTCCGCTCGGAAACGCTGGCGAGCAGCGAAAGCAGCGTGCTTGGCGAGCTCGTTATTTCGGTGCAGCTGGAGGATGGCGAGTGGTTGACCGTGACGCAGCGCAATCTGACGATATCGTGGCGCCACTATGCGCGGATCGCCTTCGGTATCGTCGGCAACCTGCTGATCGTTATCCTGTTCTCGGTGTGGATCGCGCGCAGCATCGTCGTGCCGCTGACACGGCTTTCGGCTGCGATCGAATCGCTCGGGCGCAATCGCGAGCCGACGCTGATCGATGAAATGCGCCTGCCCGAATATGCCGCGATTGCTGAAAGCTTCAACACGATGCAGCTGCGACTGAAACGCTTCATCGACGAACGCATGGGAATGCTCGCGGCAATTTCGCACGATTTGCGCACGCCGCTGACCCGGCTTCGCCTGATGGCCGAATATGTCGACAATCCCGAACAGCGCGAACAGCTGCTTCTGAACGTCGGCGAGATGGAGACGATGGTCGGTGACGCGCTGGCGTTCATGAGTGCCGAGGCGCGAAGCGAGAAGGTAGAGGTGGTCGATCTGGCGGTTCTGCTGATCAGCCTGACCGACGAATATTCCGATTTCGGCAACCGGGTTTCCTATGTGGGACCCGAACATGCCGACTTGCCCTGCCGGCCGGTCGCGCTGAAACGCGCCTTCTCGAACCTGATCGCCAATGGCTGTAAATATGGTGGCGCCGTCGAGGTCCGGCTCACCGTCACCGCCGATGCGTTCGCGGTCGATGTGCATGACGAGGGCGAAGGAATCCCGCCCGAATATGAGGAAAAGGCCTTCTTGCCCTTCGAGCGGCTCGAAACGTCGCGAAGCCGCGAGACGGGCGGATCGGGGCTCGGGCTCGCGATCAGCCGGGACATCGTCAGCAGCCACGCAGGCGAAATCAGCTTCCGGCGCCCTGCCGAGGGCTTCATCGTCCATGTGTGGTTGCCGCGGCCGGCGGGGTGAGCGTCAGCGCGTCCGGCGCGCCCTCCAGCGTTCGGCGCCCTGCCAGGCGAGCCACGCGGCGAGCGGCA
>NZ_DASWTD010000214.1:0-5836 GCF_036402335.1 Sphingopyxis sp.
CAAATCTCCTCGGCGGCCTGAAGAGATAACCCGTGAGCGGAGGCGGCGTTCCGGCGCGGTCGCGAACCGGGTGATATATTGTCGGCGATTTGCCTAGGCGCGGGCCGCGTACAGCAGCCGGCCCGTCCCGAGATGGTCGAACACCGCGTCGAGGCACGCATCGCCCACCGCGAAGCAGCCTTGGCTGCGTCCCAATTTGCCATGCGCCGCAATCATGGTCTCATCGGCGTACCAGGCGCCGTGAATGACGATCGCGCGCTCCATCGCATGATCGTTGGTCGGGTCGAGCCCGGCGAGCCGCTGCGAGCGGCCATGCTTGCCGACATAATAGTCGCCGGTCACAAACGCACCCTCGCTCGACGCGTTCGATCCCGACGCGTTGGAGAAGCGCTCGGCCCAGCCCGTATGCCGCGGATCGGATCCGCTTCCGTGCGCCACGAGCAGCCGCGACGCCTGGCCGCTCGCCACGTCGAGGAAGTGGAAACGCGCGTCGGACGAAGGCGCCGCAAAATCGACGATGGCGATGCGGTCGCGGTGCCGGATCGTGCCAGCGTGGCTGTCGAGCGCTGCAAGCGCCTTGCGCAGCAGCTGCGGATCGAGTGCGGCGTCCCTGATGCTCTGCGTTTGCGGACGCGGCGACGGAGCCACGGCAACGGGTCGCTCCGGCAAAACGCTCGAAAGCGGTCCCGCGGTCGAGCGGGTCAGGAGGCTGGCCGCTACCGCTGCGCCCGACATCATCAGGGTTCGCCGGCCCGGTCGAAAGGGCAGGTCGGTCATCGGCTTCATATAGGCGACCGGCAGAGCGATTGAAGGCCCGCCAGGCGCCGGACGCGCCGCACCGTGCGCGCGCATGGCCGAACCGTTCGCGGACGACCGCTCCGGCGGGGGAACCTCCTCCCGTGCGCCACGTTGCTGGATCATCGCGGGGCGGGCGACTTGTCTTGGAGAATCCCGATGAAAAACGCCTCTGTTCTCAGCCTCGCCGTGTTTTTGGCGGCTTGCGGGTCGAACAACGACTCCGCACCGCCTCCCGTCGAAACGGCAACGGTCGATCAGGCTGCTCCCGCCGAAATGACCGCGCCCGCCGGCACGCCGGCGACCCCGGTCGACGCGGCGGGTTATATCGCCAAGGCTGGCGCCGGCGATATGTGGGAAATCGAATCCTCGAAGGCGCTGCTTGCCAAGTCGACCAACGCAGACGTGAAGGCCTTCGCGCAGATGATGATCGACAATCACGCCAAGTCGACCGCGAAAGTGAAGGCCGCGGCGGCCGAGGCGAAGATCGATGTGGCCCCGCCGAAGCTCGATGCCGACCAGCAGAAGATGCTCGATGACATCAAGGCCGCCGACGCGGCCTCGATCGACGCGCTTTATCTCGGAAACCAGACGGCCGCGCATGATGCCGCGCTCGCGCTTCATAAGGCTTATGCCGCGAGCGGGGACACGCCGAGCCTGAAGAAGGCGGCTTCCGAAATCGTGCCGGTCGTCGAGGCGCACCGCGCCGAACTTGGCAAGCTTGCCGCGAAGCGCTGATCCGATCGGCTCGCGCTCGGGCTCCCTCCAGGCGCGGGACGGTTGCGGGGTCGCGGTCGCGGGCCGCGGCCCCGTCTCTTCGGATTGCAGCTCGCGTTGCCGCCGGGCAGGAGAGGCTTTGCCGTCGACCCTGCCATTCCGATAATCGGAGTCGTCGAAGCAATACAGCCGGGGCAGCGGGGCGCCAGCGCGCGCCTTCGATCGTGAAGAGGCGGCGGGTCGGGAGCTACCCATATGTGCCGCGCTCCCGATCGCTTGCGTACCGAAAAAGGGAGCGGGCCACCACCCGCTCCCTCATTCGAGGCTCGAGCTCAGCTCTGGATCTTCGGGCTGACGACGCCCGAGGTGTAGCGCAGATTATTCTGCACATGTTTGACGCCCGAGACGCCGTCGGCGATATCCTCGGCGCGGCGCTTCCCACGGCGGTCTTCTACCGTGCCGGCGAGGGTCACCTCGCCATCGGCGACGCTCACCTCGATCTCGGAAGCATCGATCCACACATCTTCGGTCAGCCGGTCATTGACATCCTCGCGGATACGCTCGTCGGATCGTGCGTAGTTTTTGGGACCCCGGCCCCGGTGGTCGAGCTCGCGCCGGCGTTGCGCATCGCGATCGCCGAACCAGGACATGACTTCGTCGCCGGCGCGCTCCAGGAACCCGCGCTCGTCGGAGCGATAATCGCGCTCGCGCGTCGGGTTCGAGCGCCCATAAGGCGAGTAGCCGGGTGCGGGCGGGTAACCGAATTCGGCGGGCCAGCCGAAACCCGAACGATCCCAGGCGCCGCCGCGCGCGTCGCCCGCGGCGTCCTGATACCGGTCATAGTCGCTTCGGCTGCCATAATAGTCCTGGCGGCGACCACCCGGCTCGCGCGCGTAGTCGGCGCCATAGCGCTCGCGCTGGCCGCTTTCGCGGCGATAATTTGCGCGATCCCGGCGCTGCTGGCTGTACCGGTCGCGCGAACGATCGTCGCCTTCCTCGTCAGCGACATAGGTGCGAGCCGCTTCCTCGGCACGGGCACGGTCCCAGCGCGGGGCTGCATCGCGGTCATCGGGGCTTCGATTGTCGCTATAATCCCAGAGCGGGGTGCGGTCGTCAAACCTGTCCATCTTGCGTCTCCTCATCTTGGACGGCGGGCAGGTTGCCTGGGGCGGCAACCCCCAAGCCTGACGAATTGACGCGTCGGCTTGGCGGAAGTTCCCCCAATCGAACGCCCTGCGACGGCCCGTTCGGCGGATACGCCCGGCCTCGGGAAAAATCGCCTCGCACAGGCTCTCGCATCCTCGCGCGACCAGCCCGCGCGGCGAGCGAAGCCTTGCCTATGTCACGCGTGGCGGGTGCCGTTCATCGCTCCGCGCGGCAGTCCTTCTCGTGGCGGATGGCATCGGCTCGGGTCACGCGACTCGCTTTGCGCTTTTGCGTTTCGCCGGCTCGGCAAGCTCGATCCAGACGGGCGTGTGATCGCTGGTTTTCTCCCACCCGCGCGGGCGAAGATCGACTTCGGCGGCCTTGAGCAAAGCCTTGGCGAGAGGGTTGAGCAGCAGGTGATCGATGCGGATTCCGGCGTTGCGCGCGAAGGCGTTCCGCCAATAAGGCCAGAACGTATAGAGGGTCTCATCCGGGTGAAGATGGCGGACCGCATCGGTCCAGCCCTGATCGAGCAGGCGCTTGAATGCGGCCTTCGCTTCTGGTGCGAAGAGGGCGTCGTCCTTCCAGCGCTCGGGCTTGTAGACATCTTCGTCGGTCGGGATGACGTTGAAATCGCCGACGACAACGACCGGTGCCTTGAGGTCGACGAGCGTGGCGAGGTGCGCGTCGAGACGTTCCATCCAGGCGAGCTTGTAGTCGAACTTGGGGCCGGGACGGGGGTTGCCGTTGGGGAGATAGAGGCCCGCGATCAGCACGCCGCCGACCGCTGCCTCGATATAACGGCTTTGCTCGTCTCCTGGATCGCCGGGCAAGCCGCGGCGGGTCTCGTGGATTTCGCCGACGCGGCTGAGGAGTGCAACCCCGTTCCAGCGGCGCTGGCCATGCCAGATCGCCTGGTACCCCGCCTCCGCGATGGCCGCGCGCGGAAAAGCTTCCTGCGGCGCCTTGAGTTCCTGCAGTACGACGATGTCGGGCTCGGCGAGGGCGAGCCATTTGAGGAGGATGGGCAAGCGGCCGCCGATCCCGTTGACATTGAAGGTCGCGATTTTCACAGGCCCGGGAGCTTGCGATCGGCACCGCCGCGGCCTGCGAGCCCGGTGCTGGCGCGCTCCAGACGCACCTTTGTCTCGCCGAAGATGGTCGGCGCGCGGCAACCGTCGAAATCCGTCTTGGAGAAGATGCCGGAGCTCGCCACCGCGTCGGGCAGGGCCGCCGGTCCCGGTGACGGGACAGGCGCGGGCGCCGACGTCCGGGTGGAGGTGCGGGACATGACCTCACTACTCGAAGAGGCGTGCTTCGTTCCGTCCCGGCGCGGCAACCCTTTATGCAAGCGGGCGTTGACCGGGCATCAATCAGGAGCGCAGCATGACCGTGAAGATGAACAGCGTCGGTTCGCCTGACCGCGACCGGATCAGCCTTGGTGAAGATCATGAGGTCCGCGACTGGATGGCGACTCTCGGCGTGAGCGAGGACGAACTGCGCGAGGCGGTCGACGCGGTCGGCAACTCGGTCGACGCCGTGCGTGCCTATCTGAGGTATCCGTGATGGCGCGCGAACATGATCGCGCGGCGACCGCGCCCGTCGAGCGCATCGCGCGCGCGCTCGCGGGTCATGCGCTCAGCCGGAATGCCGAAGGCGACCTCGCCTCGGCAGGCGAAGCCGTCAACGATCTCTGGCCCGAATATACCGACGCCGCCCTGGCCGTCCTGCGCACGCTGCGCGAGCCGAGCGGGCGCATGCTCGCGGTCGGCGACGGCGACGTCTGGGAGCGGATGATCCGCGCGGCGATCGAGGACGAGACGATCGCCGACAACTGACCGCGCCGCACCGCTTGCCGGCCGCGGCGGCCGGTCAGCGAAGGCTTCGGAAGGTGACCGACCAGCGCGGCGCATGCATCGCCGCAATGCTATGCTCCCAGTCATCGCGGACTTCGCCCTGCATATGATAAATCGATCGCGGCGCGAGATCGGCCGTCGCGCGCTCGAACCTGGTGCCGCCCCTCCGCCGGAAACGCATGGTCGCGGGCGCGCCGAGCGAGAGGCCGATGACGTGCCCGAAGACCGGGCGGTCCTTGTGCCAGCCGATGCCCGCGCCCGGACCATATTGAATGACGAGCGCCTGCTCGAGGGAGGCGGGGTCGATACCCGCAAATCCTGCGGCGCGGCCGCGAACGTCCTCGAGCCAGTCCGGGATCGGCTCGCCCGGGGCGAAGCGGCCGGTCTGGAAGTCGTATGTCCAGCCGAACGAGCGGGTGAGACGCTTGCCTTCCCATTGCTGGAACTGGAACGGCGCCAGTCCGGCGGTTTCGATGCGCGCGACAAGCTCCTTCTCTTCGCTCGCGCTCACGACCTCGTCGGCGTATGTCAGGCCGGGAAGAAGCGCAGGGCCGAAAAGGTCTCCCTGCGGCGGCGGCGGTACCCCTGCGGCGGGCCGGGTCACAGCGGAAGTCCGGCTTGCTTGCGCAGCGGCCCGAAAGGCGTTGGCGCGATGCCCATGTCTGGAACATAATGGGAACGGTAGGGAGTCGCAAGGGCAACGGACCACCGCCGATGTGTAAAAATTATCGGCTCGAAATCGATGTCGCGTCGATCGCCGAAAATTTCGACGACCTCCATATCAGGGTGAATATGCCCGAAGGCGTGCCGAATGTGCCTGCGCGCGAGGATATCCGCATTACCGACATGTGACCCGACGTCGAGGGGGCGGCGGCGGTCTGCGGGCCGATAAAAGGCCCGCCGAAGCGGGCCAAGTTTGCCACGGGAGGAGTGGCGGAGGATTCCTAGTTTTCGGTGCCCGGCGTGCCGGTCTTCGGCGGCTTGCCATCTTCGATGCGGCCTTCGTTGCGAAGGTCGCGGCCTTCCTGCGCCTTGCGCTTGGCCTCGGGGCTGTCGCCGGCCTCGAAGGCTTCTTCCTTCACATAACCGGCGGCTTCTTTGATCTGTCCTTTGACGCTCATGATCATCTCCTTCGTTGATGCGGAAAAAACCGGCGAGCGGTATCGAAAGTTGCGTTCCGGCCGGAGAATTTATCTTCATCTCGCGGCGCAACTTTCGCGATATTCCGGGGTTTCGATCCTGCACGGGTCATGCGGAGATCCCCGGGTCTGCCGGTGCCATGTGCGATCAATCTCGTGCCGCCGCGGGCCGCCTGCGCCCCT
>NZ_DASWTD010000215.1:0-5622 GCF_036402335.1 Sphingopyxis sp.
ATGCCGGTGTTCCAGTTCCATGGCTGGTTGCCCGCGGCGCGGCGGCGGCACACCGCCGCCTCGTGCAGTGCGTACATGCCCGGCATCAGCCGCGCACCCGGGCGCGGCACGTCGGCGAACGCCATGAAGGCGGCGTCAGTGCCATAGGGAGGCCACGCCGCCTGCCCCGTCGCCTCGGGCCTGCCGGTTCTGGCGAAGGACACCCAATAGTCGCCCATCGCGGCGGCGAAGCGGCGCTCGGCAACGCTGTCGGGGATCTTGGGCCAATAGGGCGGCGTGTCGCTCGCGGTACCGAAAACATAAGGAATTTCGGCGGCATGGAAGCCGTGCAGCCCATATTCGCTCGCCGCCGGATAACCATGGTCGAAGAGATAGAGGTAAGCGGGCTGGCCGAGCGCGGTCTGCTTGATCGCAAGCCGTTCCGACGTCCAGCCATAGAGCGCGTCGCGCGGGGCCGCGAGGATCGTTTCGGCGAGATCCTTTGCCGGATAGAGTCTGAGCCATGCGTCGGCGAGATCGCCATAGCGTTCGCGGATCGCGGCTTCATAAGCAGCGGCATTAGCGGGCACCGGCGGCGCCAGGATACGCAGCGAACGGATTTCACCGATGTTGAAGCCCGCGATCATCGGCACCGGAGCCTGCTCGCCGCGGTCGAAGATATCGACGAGCTGGTCGGGCAGGATCTTCCCGTCGACGGTGCCCCACGGGAAATAACCCGCCTTGGCGGCGCCGTCGGTCAGTGCGACCGGATCGAGCGCGCGCAGCGCCGCTATGTCGGCGGCGCCGAGCGCCGTGGCGACCTTTTCCCCGGTCGCCTCGGCGGCGGGTTCGCCGTGGCGCATGTCCTTCAGCGACGGGGTCGAGATCATATAGGCGCTCTGCGCGATCGCCTTGTGGAACAGGCCGCGCGCTTTCGGCGACGCCATCAGATACATCACGCTGAGCGCGCCCGCAGATTCGCCCGCGATCGTGACATTGTTGGCATCACCGCCGAACGCGCCGATGTTGGCCTTCACCCATTCGAGCGCCGCGATCTGGTCGAGCAGGCCATAGTTGCCCGACACGCCGTCGGGCGATTCCGCACTCAGCGCCGGATGCGCCATATAGCCGAGAACGCCGAGGCGGTAGTTGATCGAGACGACGACCGCGCCGCGCGCGGCGAGCTTCGCGCCATCGTACATCGCTTCGTGGCTGTAGCCGGTGGATAGCGCACCGCCGTGGATCCACACGATCACCGGCGCGTCCCTGATCTTGTCCGGCGCCCAGATGTTGAGCGTCAGGCAATCTTCGGAAATCTTCGCGGGCGGATTGGCGTAGATATGCACCGCGTTCGGACGCGGCTGGACACACGCGGCGCCGAAGCTCTGCGCCTTGCGGACGCCTTCCCATGCGGGCAGCGGCAGCGGGGCTTTCCAGCGCAGCTCGCCGACCGGTGGCCGGGCAAAGGGAATGCCCTTGAACGTTGCAATGCCGCGCGCGCTTTTTCCCTCAACCGAGCCCGCCGGAGCATTCACCACCTGCGCGGCGGCCGTCCCCAGACAGGCAAGCGAAGCGACCAAAGCCAGAACCGGGCGCATCATGCTGCTTCCTCCTTGCGGATGACCCGCGCCAGACCGAGAAAAAGTCCGATCGCGACGATGTAAAACGGCGTCAGCGTGTAGAGCGCCGATTGCAGCCCATGCGCGTCGCCCTGCGATTGGAACCAGTCACTCGCGAAGCCGACCCATGTCGGGCCAAGCCCCAGCCCGATGAAGTTCATGACAAGCAGCAGCAGGGCGCCAGCCAGCACGCGCTGATTGGGCTCGACCTCTTCCTGCACCAGCGCGACCGACGCCGAGAGGTAGAAATAGTTGAACACCATGACGACCGAGAGCAATGCCAGCGCGAGCGGCCAGCCCGGCGCCCAGACGAAAGCAAGGTAGAATGGCATGGCCACCGCCAGCGAAAGCGCGGGCGCCATGGCATAGCCGACGCGCGATTGGCGCGTCATGCGATCGATCACCCGGCCCGAGACGACCATCCCGCCGCCCATGCCGACCAGCAGCACCAGCGCGTACCAGATCGCCACTTCGCCCAGCACCATGCCCTTCTCGCGCATCAGGAACAGCACCGCGAAATTGCCGAGGCCATAGGTCACGAACTGCGTCGCGCCGCCGCCGAGCGCCGCGAGCATCAGCACGCGGTTTGACGCGAACATGCGCACGGTCGGCCAGAAAGCGGCCTTCTCTGCCGTCTCGGCCGGGCCGCCGGTGTCGGTGGCACCGCGCTTCGGCTCACGCACCGTCAGCCAGACGAGCAGTGCGGTGACGATGCCGATCGCTCCTACGGCGATGAAGGGAATGCGCCAGCCGAACCGTTCCGCGATCGCGGCGCCAAAGGCCACCCCCGCCGCCGCGCCGATCGCCGGGCCAAGGTTGAATATACCGAGCGCTGCGGCGCGCTTGCCCGGCGGATAGGTGTCGGTGATAATCGCATAGGAGGGCGGCACCCCGCCCGCCTCGCCGAATCCGACCACCATGCGCGCGATCACCAGCTGCGTATAGTTGGCGGCCATCCCGCACGCGACCGTCGCGCCGCTCCAGATCGCGCACGCCGCCGACAGGACGCCGACGCGGCTCGTCCGGTCGGCGAACCAGCCGACCGGGATCGCGATGAAGCAATAGAACATCGCGAAATAGAGCCCGCTGATCAGCCCGAGCTGGCCGTCGGTGATCTGCAGTGCGTCCTGGATCGGCTTCGCGAGGATCGACAGGAGCTGCCGGTCGAGGAAGTTCAGGACATAGACGAAGCAGAGCATCCCCAGCACGAACGAGGGCCGGGCGCTCGGCCGTGCCGCGGAGGGCGGGAGATCGGCGCTCGCCACGGCTTAGAGGCTGTAGCCGAGGCGGACGCCGAAGGTGCGCGGCCGCATTGTCCCGAAGCGGCTGTTCAGAAAGGCTTCGGGGTGGATGTAGGTGATCGAATGATCGTCGAAGAGGTTTTCGACATAGAATTGCGCCGACAGATCGCCTTTCTTGAGCCCGAGGCTGAGATTGACGTTGCTATAGGCGTCGGTCTTGCCGAACGTCGAGAGCGGCAGGTTCGGGTTGCCCGGCGTGTTCGGGAAGCTGCTGTTGTACGACCCGATATGCTGGGCATTCACCGACAGCATCGCATCGATGTCGGTCGCGAGCTTGAAACCGTACGACATATAGGCCGACCCCTGGATGCGCGGCGCCGACAGGCGGTGACCGAGCACCGCGCCCGAGATCGCCGCTTCGGTCGCGCTCAGCCTGGTGATCTTGGCGTCGTTATACGCACCATTGACCCCGATTGCCCAGCCGGTCGCCGGGATGATGCCGATCTCGAATTCAAAGCCCTTGCTCCGCGCGGCGCCGATGTTGGTCGCGAACTGTACCGAGTCCGAGACGCGGTTCGCCTGCGCCTGGATGTTGCTCCAGTCGATCAGGTAGAAAGCGGTGTTTATGCTCACCCGGCCGCCGAGCCAGCGCCCCTTCGCGCCGACCTCGTAGCTTTTCAGACTGTCGGATGTCGCGCCAAAGGGGATGGTGATGTCGCCGGGGCTTGTCGCCGGCGGCGGACGATTTGCAAAGGCGTTGACGATCGGTGCGCGAAAGCCGGTCGAGAAAGTCGCGTAAGTGGTCAGGCTTTCGCTCGGCTTGAAGGTCGCGCTCGCCTTCCACGACGGTTTGGATCCTTTCGCCTTGAGTCCGGTCACGGCCGCGAACGGCGTCTGCGTGAAATTGATATTCTGGAATCCCAGCAGCGCATAATCGAGATAGGTAAAACCCGCGGCTGTGGCGAGATAACCGCCAGCCTCGGTAAAGCCCTGCGCCGACGTCTCGCCATAGCGCATGCCGCCGGTCAGCCAGAATTTGTCCGAGAAGCGATAGGTGAGTTCGCCGAAGCCGGCGATCTCCTTGCTCAGCGAATGCGTATATTGCTTCTGGTAATATTTGTCGGGCAGCCCCGTGTAGTTGCGTGCTGCCAGAAAGGCCAGGCTCGACCGGTAGAAATAGTCGACGTCGCGGCGGCGGTCGAGATAAAAGCCGCCGATCACGAACTGGAATGGCCCGTCGAGCGTCGAGGCAAGGCGCGTTTCCTGCACGAATACCTTGTCATAGCCATCGGCATCGAGCCCGAAAGCGATCGGCGCGCCCGGCAGCGACGGCGTGGCGGCCGGGAAAGTACCGGCCAGATCGACGTAGAAGCGCTGCTCGAAATCCGAATAGGTCGACGAGCTGGTCAGCTTCGCGAAGTCGAATTCATAGTCGATCGTCGCGTTGGCAATCAGCTGCTTGCCGGTGAAGCGGTCGGGCTCGTCCGAAACGCGCTTGTTGCGTCCGAGCGACGGGCTGGTCAGCGAGCTATCCTTGGGATTGCTGTACTCATAGCTGCCGAGCAGCTTGATCGAGAGGCGATCGGTCGGACGCCACAGCAAGGTTGCGCGGCCGCCATAATCGATCAGCGTGTTCGAATTCTTCACGCCGGTCCCGACATTGTCGAGATAGCCTTCCTCGTCGCGGTAAAAGCCGACGACGCGTAGCGCGAGCTTGTCCTCGACCAGCGGCACGTTGACCATCGCATTGTAACGCTGACGAAAGCTGTCCGAACCCGTCAGCCCGAAATCGACGAGCGCCGCCGTGTCGAAATCGTTGAGGTCGGGGCTCTTTTGCAGAATGCGCATCGCCCCCGACAGCGAGCCCGATCCGAACAGCGTCCCCTGCGGCCCGCGCAGGAATTCGACGCGCTCGACGTCGAACAGATTGGGGTCGACGACGGTGGTGTTGCCGATGGTCGAAACCGGCAGCTCGTCGATATAGATCGCAACCGAGCTTTGCAGGTTCGCATTATAGCCGTTGGTCGCGATCCCGCGCGCGGTGAAATTGTTGAAGTTGGCGGTCGGCTTGTTCAACACGACGCCCGGCGTCTCGCGGCCGATACCTTCATAACCGACGATGCCCTTCTCGGTCAGCTCTTCCTGCGAATAAGCCGAGATGCTGATCGGCACGTCCTGGATGCGTTCCTCGCGGCGCGTCGCGGTGACGATGATGTCGCTGCCGCGTTGCTCGTCAGCCTGCTGGTCCGCGCCTGCGGTATCCTGCGCGGCAGCGCCCGCCGGAATCGCGACCAGAGCGCCCGCACAAACGGACGCAAACAAAAATGCCCTCATCATGCCTCTCCCATCCTCGCCGATCGTATGTCGGCATGCCGGACAGGTGACACCAATGAGCATCGGAGTCAACATTCACTCTCACGTGTGTGAATAAGTTTCGATTGGCAGCTTGGCCGTACCGGTCCGCATAGGCCGGTTAAAGACGGCCCGCTTCTGCGTGAAAAATCGTAAAAGCGGGTGTCGGATTGGCGCCGGGTTCCTTCCGAATGCACGCACTGGAAGCGGCCATCTGAACTTCTGGCCAACGGAAGGTCGGCGACTTCGCGCCTCGTTTAAGTCGCAACCCGCCCCAAAACATTGCCCGAAACCTGCGTTCGCTTGGGTCGAAATCAAGCATCGCCTTCCGCCTCACAGCGGACATTCGGCGTGACGCACAAATGGCAGAAACCGTCATCCCTTTGACGAGCGCCGCGCCCCTGCCGGCCACTATTCGAGACCCGACTCCG
>NZ_DASWTD010000216.1:0-2995 GCF_036402335.1 Sphingopyxis sp.
AAGCCAGAAACCCGTTCGCATCGAGCGAAGTCGAGATGCCCCTCGGCTTGGCGCCATGCTGCGGGGTGTGTCGACTTCGCTCGACACGAGCGGGTTCAGACGTCTAATTCTATCTTCCCGCCCCAAAAGGCCCCGCCATGCATTTCCTCGACCAAGCCAAGATCTTCATCAAGTCCGGCGACGGCGGCCCCGGCGCCGTGTCGTTCCGGCGTGAAAAATATGTCGAATATGGCGGTCCCGACGGAGGCAATGGCGGCAAGGGCGGCGACATCGTCTTCGAGGCAGTCGCGGGCCTCAACACGCTGATCGACTTTCGCTACACCCAGCATTTCAAGGCGAAGCGCGGCACCCCCGGCGCGGGACGCGACCGCACCGGCGCGGGCGGCCCCGACCTCGTCATCCAGGTGCCGATCGGTACCCAGATTCTCGACGACGACGAGGATCGCAGCCTGCTTGCCGATCTGACCAGGGAAGGCGAACAGCTCGTCTTCCTGCGCGGCGGCGATGGCGGCCGCGGCAATGCGAGCTACAAGACCTCGACCAACCGCGCGCCGCGCCAGCACGGGCCCGGCTGGCCGGGCGAGGAAATGTGGGTGTGGCTGCGGCTGAAGCTGCTCGCCGACGCGGGTCTCGTCGGCCTGCCCAACGCCGGCAAATCGACCTTCATCAACGGCGTCACCAATGCGCAGGCCAAGGTCGGCGCTTACGCCTTCACGACGCTCCGCCCGCAGCTTGGCGTGGTGAGCCACAAGGGGAACGAGTTCGTCGTCGCCGACATCCCCGGCCTGATTGCGGGCGCCGCCGAAGGCGCGGGAGTCGGTGACCGTTTCCTCGGCCATATCGAACGCTGCCGCGTACTGCTCCACCTCGTCGACGCGAATGACGAGGATGTCGCGACCAGCTACCGGATCGTTCGCGACGAACTCGAAGCCTATGGCGCCGATCTCACCGACAAGCCGGTGATCGTCGCGCTCAACAAGATCGACACGCTCGACGACGAACTGGTCGCGGCGCTGTCGGCCGAACTTGCCGCGGAAAGCGGGCATCCGGTGATGGCGCTGTCGGGCGCAAGCGGCGCGGGCGTCCCCGCGGTGCTCGACAAGCTGCTCGAGGCGATCGGCTATCCCGAACCGGGCGAAGACGAAAGCGACGAGGCCGCCGGCTGGTCGCCGCTCTAGGAACGAACACTGCCGCTGGGAATTTCATGCGGAACAACAAGGATTTCGCATGACCGATCACAGCAAGCTTTCCGCCCTTCTCGTCGTCGCGCTCGCGGCGCTCTCCATCCCGGCGCAGGCACAGGACGATGCCGGGAACGGCGAAAGACGCACACGCATCATCCTCGGCCCGCAGCTGTCGCCCTCCTGGCCCGGCGCCGACAAATTCAGCGTCGGCCCCTATATCGACGTCTCGCGCACCCGCGACAGCGAGTTCGAGTTCGAAGCCCCCGATGAAAGCTTCGGCTCGCCGCTGGTCCATTCGGGAAATTTCGCGTTCGGGCCGGCATTCGGCTTCATCGGCAAGCGCAAGGCATCCGACATCGGCGCGGACCTGCCCAAGGTTGGCCTGTCGGTCGAGGCGGGCGGCTTCGCTCAAATGTCGCTGACCCCGTCGCTCCGCGTCCGGGTTGAGGGCCGCAAGGGTCTCAGCGGCCACAAAGGCTGGGTCGGCGAAGTCAGCGCCGACTATATCGCGCGACAGGGCGACGACTGGCTCTTTTCGATCGGCCCGCGCGTCACGCTCGGCGACGCGAAATATCATCGCGCCTATTTCGGTGTCACCCCCGCCGCCGCGCTAACCTCGGGCCTCCCCGCCTATGACCCCGGCGGCGGCATCCAGTCGGCGGGCGTCACCGCGGGCTATCACCGCATGCTCGGCAAGAATTGGGGCCTCGCCGTTTACGGTCGTTACGACCGGCTCGTCGGCGACGCCGCAGACTCGCCCGTCACGCGCGAGCTAGGATCACGCGGTCAACCGTCGGGCGGCATCGCGCTGAGCTACACATTCGGCGGCGGCCGCTAACGACCGGAAGCAGCCATTCGCTCCTCCCTGTGGCGAGCCATGGGGAGGTGGCAGCGCGAAGCGCTGACGGAGGGGCATTGGAACAAGCCTCTCGGCCCCTCCACCATCGCTGCGCGAGAGAGGCGCGCGAACGGCAGCTCTCCATCCCCAACTCGTCCACCGCCTCGACAGAAGCCCGGGGAACTTTCGCTGCAGATCATCGTTCAAAAACCACCCCTGATCGCGGGATGGATGACGCATCGTTAAACCTGACCATGTCTGAAATCTCGGGGTTGGGCACTCGTCCGTGGAAGGTGACTTCCATCGGCATCGAAAAGGAGTGGTCTATGCGTATCCAACCCGTTTTGCTCGGTGCGCTTGGCGCGCTGGCGCTCTCCGCCTGTTCGCAGAAAGAAGACGTCGCGATGGCACCGCCCCCGCCGCCGGGCGCGGTTCCGGGGAGCGTCGCCGCCGACCGCGACGGTGACGGCATCATCGACGGCTATTATACCGCCGATGGCGTCTATCATCCGAACTATGCGCCGCCGCCCCCGCCGCCGCCCGCACCTTCGCGGGTGGGAGAACGCGGCTGAACACCCGTATCCGGGGAGCGCGGCGCCGCAGCGCTCCCCTTTTCCTCGCATTGCTCGCGCTGGGCGGAACGCTCGCGCCGCCCGTCCATGCCGCGCCCGCACCCGCTGCGGCCGGCAGCCTCGCCGGCGCGATCCGCGAGGAAGCCGGCGGCGACGTCAATCGCTTCTACGCCGCGCGCGGCTACAAACCCTTGTGGGTCCGCGCGGGCAAGATCGGGCCCGAAGCCGTAATCTTGCTCGGGTATCTCTCGACCGCATCGCGCGACGGCCTCAAATCCTCATCCTATGACCTCGAAAAGCTCGAAGCGCTGATCGCGCGCGCGCGCGGCGGCGATCCGCAGGCGCTCGCGCGCGCCGATGTCGCGCTCTCGGCGTCCTTCGCACGCTACGTCCAGGACATG
>NZ_DASWTD010000217.1:0-5267 GCF_036402335.1 Sphingopyxis sp.
AAGCGAGCGCCGCTTTGACCGCCGCGACGGCATCGTTCGCCGCGCCGCCGTCAGGCCCGCCGCCCTGCGCCGCGACCGCCGCCTTGACGAGGTCGACCGCACTCAGGCTGCCCGCCTTGTCGTCGGTGACGCCGACCGCGACCGACGCACGGCCGTCATTGACCGCAACGAGCATCGCAACACCGCTGCCAACCTGCTTCTTGAGCCCGTCGACCGTACCACGAAGCTCCTTGGGGTCGAGCCCGTCGACGACCTGCGCGACGAAGGCGATATCGCCGACCTGCTCGACCGCCGGGCCGCTCGCCGCGCCGCTACCACCGCCCATCGCGAGCGCCTTCCTGGCGTCGGCCAGCTCGCGCTCGGCCTTCTTCAGCGCCTCGGCCAATTGCGCAACGCGCGCCGGCACATCGTCGGGCGAGGTCTTGAGCGCCGCCGCTGCGGCCTTCAACGCGTCGTCGCGGCCATTCAGCCACACGCGCGCCGCGTCGCCCGTCAACGCCTCGATACGCCGCACGCCCGAAGAGACCGCGCTTTCGCTGATGATCTTGAACAGCGCGATGTCGCCAAGCGCCCGCACATGCGTCCCGCCGCAAAGCTCGACCGAATAATGATGATCGTCCGCGGCACCCATGCTGAGCACGCGGACCTCGTCGCCATATTTCTCACCGAACAGCGCCAGCGCGCCTGCGGCAACCGCGTCGTCCGGCGTCATCAGCCGCGTCGTCACGGCTTCGTTGCCGCGGATCTGGGCATTCACGTCCGCTTCGATATCCGCGATTTCCTCGGCGCTCAGCGCCTTCGGGTGCGAAAAGTCGAAACGGAAACGGTCCTCGGCAACCAGGCTGCCCTTCTGCGTCACATGTCCGCCCAGCCGGTCACGCAGCGCCGCGTGCAGCAGGTGCGTCGCGCTGTGATTGGCCCGAATCCGGTCCCGCCGCGCAGCGTCGACGGTGAGTTGCACCGTATCTCCGACCTTGAGACTGCCTGCCTCCAGCCTGGCATGATGCGCGTGCAACCGCCCGAGCGGCTTGCCCGTGTCGCTCACCGACGCCCTGGCACCTTCCAGCGTCGCGATCGTGCCGCTGTCGCCCATCTGGCCGCCGCTTTCGCCATAGAAAGGCGTCTGGTTGGTCAGCACGACGATTTCGTCGCCCGCCGTCGCTTCGGCGATCGAGGTACCGTCTTTCACGAGTGCAATCACCGTGCCTTCACCCGACGTCGCGCCATAACCGGTGAACTCGGTCCCGCCCTGCGTTTCGGCGATGTCGTACCAGATTTCGTCCGACGCCTTTTCGCCGCTGCCCTTCCACGCCGCACGCGCTGCCGCCTTCTGCTGCGCCATCGCGGCATCGAAGCCCGCGCGGTCGACCGCGATATCCTGCGTGCGCAGCGCGTCCTCGGTCAAATCATAGGGGAAGCCGTAGGTATCATAGAGCTTGAACGCGACCTCACCGGGCAGCGTTGCTCCCGCACCCATGCCGACAGTCGCCTCGTCGAGCAGCCGCAGGCCCTTGTCCAACGTTTGGCGGAACTTGGTCTCCTCGCGCTCCAGCGTCTCGGCGATCAGCGGTTGAGCACGGATCAGTTCGGGATAGGCGGCGCCCATCTCGGCGGTCAGCGACGGCAGCAGCCGGTACATCAGCGGATCCTTGGCACCGAGCAGATGCGCGTGACGCATCGCCCGGCGCATGATCCGGCGCAGGACATAGCCGCGACCTTCGTTCGACGGCAGCACGCCATCGGCGACGAGGAAGCTCGATGCGCGCAAATGATCGGCGATCACGCGGTGGCTCGCCTGCGTTGCGCCCTCGGCCGGGACGCCGGTCAGGTCGACCGACGCGGCGATCAGTGCCTTGAACGTGTCGGTGTCGTAATTGTCGTGAACGCCCTGCAGCACCGCGGCGATACGCTCGAGCCCCATGCCGGTGTCGATGCTGGGACGCGGCAGGTCGATCCGGTCGCCCGGCCCGCGCTGATCATACTGCATGAATACGAGATTCCAGATTTCGACGAAGCGGTCGCCGTCTTCTTCGGGCGATCCCGGGGGGCCGCCCCAGATATGGTCGCCATGGTCATAAAAGATTTCGCTGCACGGCCCGCATGGTCCCGTGTCGCCCATCGACCAGAAATTGTCGCTCGTCGCGATGCGGATGATGCGCTCTTCCGGCAGGCCGGCGATCTTCTTCCACAGCTCGAACGCCTCGTCGTCGGTGTGATAGACGGTGACCGTCAGCCGCTCGGGCGCGAGGCCCCAGGTTTTGGTGATCAGCGTCCAGGCGTGGTGGATCGCCTGTTCCTTGAAATAGTCGCCGAAGGAGAAATTCCCCAGCATTTCGAAGAAAGTATGGTGGCGCGCGGTAAAGCCGACATTGTCGAGATCGTTGTGCTTGCCCCCGGCGCGCACGCACTTCTGCGACGAGACCGCCGTCTTGTACGGCCGCGTTTCGAGGCCCGTGAAGACATTCTTGAACGGCACCATGCCCGCGTTGACGAACATCAACGTCGGATCATTATACGGCACCAGCGGCGCCGAGGGTTCGATATGGTGCCCGGCTCCCCCGAAATAGTCGAGGAACGAACGGCGAATGTCATTGGTCGATGTCATGCGCGCGAATTAGGCATTTTGCGGCGATGCGACAAGGTGATTAGTGTCGATGACCGTCATCGCTGTGATCGGTCAGAAATTGGTGGCGATCCCCTTGCCCAGATAGCAGGGGAGCTGCCGCAGGACATCGGCCTTGGGAACCCCGTCCTCGATCAGGTCACCGGGGACTTCGGACGTATCGGTTCGCACCACCGTCCAGTCATCGGCGGGTGTGGCGCGGTGAACCACGACATAACCGCAATCCATCGTCCTGTCCTTGCGATCGCCGCGGAAATCGAAAGCGGCATAGAGGCCCGCCGGCTGCCCCGCGGGATCAAGGTACCAGCTGAGCCGCAGCAGACGGATCTGCCCATCGGCCCACAGGGCAGCGCGCTTACGGAGGTTCATTTCCCATTCGAGCCGCGGGCTCGATGCCTGGAGCGACAGGCGCAGCATGGCATAGGCTGCATCGTAATCGCGGCGTTCGAGCGCGAGCCTATATTCGGCGAACCGGTCGACTGCCCCCTCCTCGTCGGACGGCGATGGCTTGAATGCCGTATCTGCGGGGGCGACAATCTCGCGCTCCACCTCGGGCGCGAGCGCCGGCGGCGCGGCGTGGGCAACGGGACCGCCGAAAATAAGGGCGGATGCGGCCAGCAGGGTGCGCCGGCTGCCCCGAAACTCAATAGCCATAATAGGCGCCGCCTTTTTCGCGCGCGCGCTGCCAGGCCGGCCGGACGTGGCACGCGTTCACAAAGCCGGCGAGCTTGGGATAGCGCGGCGCCATGCCCTGCATGATCGCTATCTCGGCAGGAAAGCTCAGCATGATGTCGGCCGCCGACAGGCGGTCGCCGATGAAGTGGCCATTCTCCCCGACGCGGCTTTCCATATAGGCGAAATGCGAATCGAGTTGCTGCGAAATACGCGGCTCGATCGGCGCGGCGGCTTCGCCGAGGCGCGCGGTATAGATGCGCAGCAGGATCGGCGTCATCGCCGACCCTTCGGCGAAATGCAGCCATTCAAGGTGGCTGATATGATCATCGGTCCCCCGCTCGGGAACGAGCGCGCCGCCACCGTGCCGCTCGCACAGATATTCGGTGATCGCGCCCGATTCGGTAATAACCCGTCCATTATCTTCGATCACCGGCGACTTGCCGAGCGGATGGACCGCGATCAGCTCGGGCGGTGCAAGATTGGTCACCGGATCGCGGTCGTAAAACCTGATCTCGTATGGCGCGCCGATTTCCTCGAGCAACCACAGGATGCGCTGCGAGCGGCTGTTGTTCAGATGATGGACGATCAGGCTCATGGCACTCTCCTTGGATAGTCAATTCTTGCAGGGGCCGTTGCGGTCGATCAGCGCGGCAAGTTCGCGCACCAGCTTCGCGCCGACGATCGCGGTGACATCGCCGATATCGCGGCCGGGGTGGAGCTCGACGATATCGGCCCCAACGATCGGCGCCGTCTGTTTGCGCAATACGGCCAGTATCTCGCGGACCGTCAATCCCCCGGGCTCGGGATGTGCGACGCCCGGAGCCGCCGAGGGGTCGAGTCCGTCGAGGTCGATCGAGATGTAGAGCGGTCCCTCGAGCACCGGCACCATATCGGGCGTGAAGTCCATCATGGGGATGATCTCGACGCCAAACCGCGCCGCCTGCTCGCGGCAGTGGGTGTTGAGCGTGCGGATGCCGACCTGAACCAGCCGCTTGGCATGGCCCGCCTCGCAGATGCGCGCAAAGGGCGAGGCATGGCTGCGCGGATTGCCGCCGAAATCGTCGTAGAGGTCGGGGTGCGCGTCGAAGTGGAGGATCGTCACGGGGCCGTGGCATGTCGCTGCGGCTTCGACGAGCGGTAAACTCACGGCATGATCGCCGCCGAGGGCGAGCGGAATTTCCCCATCTTCGCGCACGATCGCCAGATAGCGGCGGATCGTAGCGTCGTCGTGCAGGGTGTTTTCGGTCAGCGGCAGGTCGCCGTCGTCGGTGAGTGCGATATCGGCACCGACCTCGGGACCGAGTTCGCTCGCCATATTGCCGCGGTCGCTCCACAACGCGGCGCGGATCGCCGCGGGACCGGCGGCGGCGCCGCGCTCGAAACTGCTGTTGATATCGGTGGGCAGGCCGAAAAGACGGATCGCGGGCATCCGCCGCTTGTAGCCGCTGCCAAGGTCCGTGCAAGAAGCAACGGCTGCGCCAGGTTCAACGGCGGGCGGGCCGACCTGCTTGGGAGAGGGGAGCGCAGGTCAAAGGGGCTGGTGGCCCGCCGCCGTCGGCCGGCCGGTTCAAGCAAGGCGAACCGGCCGGATGGCAATCGCCATCAATTGTCGTCGTCGCCCTCGTCGTCGGGGCCAGCCATCATTTCCTCGGCTACCGCGTCTGTACGGCCGCGGATTGCGGCTTCGAGCCGTTCGCGCAGTTCGGGGTTATCGGTCAGGAAGGTCTTCGCATTCTCGCGGCCCTGCCCGATGCGGATCGAGTCATAGCTGAACCAGGCACCCGATTTTTCGACGAGGCCGGCCTTGACGCCGATATCGAGAATCTCGCCGATCTTTGAAATACCCTGCCCGTACATGATGTCGAATTCGACCTGTTTGAACGGCGGCGCGACCTTGTTCTTCACCACTTTCACGCGCGTGGTGTTGCCGACGATCTCGTCGCCATTCTTGATCTGGCCGGTGCGACGG
>NZ_DASWTD010000218.1:0-1603 GCF_036402335.1 Sphingopyxis sp.
AGCGCCCAGCTTGATGACGCGGCAGCGATAGTCACCCTTGGGCAACCGCGCGCCCGGCAGCGCCGAATCGGGATTGAGAAGCGCGCCCTCGGCTGCGATCTCGGCCGAATGCCCGGCAGCGCGCGCCTGGCCGAGCGCCTCGGTAAAGGCGGTCCGCCACTGATTGATGCGACGGCGGTCCTCGGGCGTTGCGACGACGCGCCAGTTGGCCGTTGCGGGCGCGGAGAGCGTGATCGGATTGGGCGATGCGTCACCCGATGCGCAGCCGGCAAGCGGAAGCGCGAAAAGAAATGCCCTCAGTCCCCAGCCCATGCGCGACCATTCTGTTTGTGTGGGTCGCGACGATAGCAGGACGGCGCTGCTTGGGAAGCGCTATTGCGCGGTCCAGGCGCCATCACTGGAAAGCGCTATTGCGCGGTCCAGCCACCATCGACGGGGAGGTTGGCGCCCGTGATCCCTGCGGCTTCATCGCGGCACAGAAAGACCGCCAGCGCCGCGACCTGCTCCACCGTCACGAACTGCTTGGTCGGCTGCGCGTCCAGCAGCACGTCGTTGATGACCTGTTCGCGCGTGAGGCCGCGTGTCTTCATCGTGTCGGGGATCTGCTTCTCGACGAGCGGCGTCCAGACATAGCCGGGGCTGATCGCGTTCACGGTGATGCCATGCGTCGCGACCTCGAGCGCGACGGTCTTGGTGAGACCGGCAAGGCCGTGCTTGGCCGCGACATAGGCCGACTTGTTGGGGCTGGCGACGAAGGAATGCGCCGACGCAGTGGAGATGATCCGGCCCCAGCGCTTCGCCTTCATGTGCGGCACGGCATGGTGCATGATGTGGAAGGCCGAGGAGAGGTTGATCGCGATGATCGCATTCCATTTCTCGACCGGGAAATCCTCGATCGCCGCGACATGCTGGATGCCCGCATTGTTGATGACGATATCGGGCCCGCCGAGTTCGTCATGGCACTGCTGCACCATTGCCGCGATCGCGTCGCCATCAGTCATGTCGGCGGGCGAATAGAGCGCCCTGGCGCCGCTGATACCCTCCAGCGCCGCGCGTTCCTTCTCGATTTCGGCGGCATCGCCAAAGCCGTTGATCATCACAGCAGCGCCCTCGGCCGCGAGCGCCTTGGCATAGGCAAGCCCGATACCCGAGGTTGAGCCGGTGACGATCGCGGTCTTGCCCTTGAGGAACATCAGTTACGCCTTTCTTCAGCGGGGTGTGAGATCGAAAGCGGCGGTCTTGCCGTCGAGAATGTTGGTGGCGAGCAGCCCCGCCCTGGAGATTGCGCCGCAGACCGCCGCCCGGCCCGCGGCCCAGTGTTCGTCCATCGTCCGCGCCGAGAATTCATAGTCGCGCGCGCCACCCTCCCACGCGTTGGCGCGGTAGATGAGATGCACGAGGTTGACCGCATGCTCGCGCGACAGTTCGGCGAGCTTTTGCACGTCGGGATCGTCGAGCAGGTCGCCCGAGAGCTTTTCGAGCACGGTGCGGATCACTTCGCGCTCCTTGCGCAGCTTCATGAGCTGGTCGGAGATCTGGCGCGTGCGGCTGGAAAAGCGGATCTCCTTCTCGCGTGCCATCACGTCCATGATCGTGCGCGGGC
>NZ_DASWTD010000219.1:0-6650 GCF_036402335.1 Sphingopyxis sp.
CTGGACGAGCACCTGTGCAGGGTGACCTGCGACGGCGAAACGACCACCGGCCTCTACCAGCCCATCGATCCCAACGCCTGGCGGGCCTGCTCCTCGGGCCGTCCCGGCTGGGCCTTCCTCGAATGACCGGCCCGCCGGCGGCGGCGCCGGGCCCGCGCCGCTCGGCTGGTTCGGGCTGTTCGGTGCCGTGCAGCGGATCGACGCGGATGCGGTGCCCGGCCTGCTTCCCGATCCGGCGTCGGCGTGGGTCGGGGCGGTGACGCCGCGTATCGTGCGCGCCGATTATCTGGCCGCGGTCGAGGCCGTGCTCGATTATATCCGCGCGGGCGACATCTATCAGGCGAACCTGACCTTTCGCGCCGATGTCCCGGTGCTTGGCGATCCGCTCGCTATCTACGCCCGGCTGCGGCAAACGGCGCGCGCGGGCTATGGCGGGTTCATCTGGACCGGCGAACAGGCGATCGCGTCGCTGTCGCCCGAGCTGTTCTTTGCATTGCGCGGGCGCGACGTGATGGCGCGTCCGATGAAGGGGACAGCGGCGCGGCTGGTCGATCCCGCCGCCGACCGGCGCGCGGCGCGCGAGCTTGCCGAGGACCCGAAACAGCGCGCCGAAAACCTGATGATCGTCGACCTGATCCGCAACGACCTGTCGCGCGTCGCGGTGCCGGGGTCGGTCGCGGTGCCCGACCTGTTCCGCGTCGAAAGCTTCCCGACGATCCACCAGCTCGTCTCCGACGTCGGCGCGCGGCTGCCCGACGGCGTGGGCGCGGTCGACGTGCTGCGCGCCGCCTTTCCCTGCGGGTCGATCACCGGCGCGCCCAAGGTGCGCGCGATGGAGATCATCGACGCGCTGGAGGCGGGGCCGCGCGGGCTCTACACCGGCTCGATCGGTTTTATCGAGCCGGGCGGCGACGCGGCGTTCAATGTCGCGATCCGGACGCTCGTCTTTCCCGGGGTGTTACCGCAAAGCGGCTTGCGAGACGGTCCGCCTTGCGCCACGCTCGGATTGGGATCGGGAATCGTCGCCGACAGCGAACCCGCTGAAGAATGGCGCGAATGTCTGGCCAAGGGGGAATTTGTGGGCGCAGCGGGGGAAAGCTTCGACCTCATCGAAACGATGTTCTTCGACCCGGTCGAGGGCGTCCAGCGGCTCGAGGGCCATCTGGCGCGGATGAAGGCGAGTGCCCAGATGCTCGGCTTTACCTTCGACCGCCACGGTGCGCGCAACAGCCTGCAATCGGCCACCTTCCGCCTGCGCAGCGCCGCGCGGGTGCGGATGCGGCTCGCGCCGTCGGGCGCGCTCGCGGTCGAGGTATCGCCCTTGCCGCGGCTCGCCGAGCTGCCGGTACCGGTCGCGGTGCGGCCCGCTCCGATGGCGGCCGGCGATTTTCGCCTGACGCACAAGACCAGCCTGCGTGCCGCCTATGACGCCGCGCGGCACGAGAGCGGGGCTGCCGAGGTCGTCTTCGTCGACGAACCGGGCTTCGTCACCGAGGGAAGCTGGAGCAATATCTTCGTCGAGCGCGATGGCCAGCTGCTGACTCCGCCGCTCGCGCTCGGGTTGCTCCCCGGGGTGCTGCGTGCCGAGCTGATCGACAAGGGGCGCGCGGTCGAATCGCACCTCAGGCTCGGTGATCTGGAGGGCGGTTTCTTTATCGGCAATTCGCTGCGTGGACTGGTCCCCGCGCGACTGGCGGACCCTGCGACATCCTCGATAGGCTGACCTGCCCGCTGCATAGGTAAATTATCAACCTGCGCGCTTGCGAATATCGGTCGGACACTATAGGCGCGGCCGCGCGCAATTTTCTGCCATTTCATCCGCTGCTCGCCCTCTCGCAAGGACGCTTTTTTAATGTCGACCTTCCAGCCCCATGTGTCTGCTGCCCTGAACCGCATCCAGCCGTCGGCAACGCTCGCGATGACCGCGCGCGTGACGGCGCTGAAAGCCGCGGGCGTCGACGTGATCGGCCTGTCGGCGGGCGGGCCCGATTTCGACACGCCGGACTTCGTCAAGGAAGCGGCGATCGAGGCGATCCGGAACGGCCAGACAAAATATACGCTCGTCGACGGTACGGTGGCGCTGAAGGAAGCGATCCGCGGCAAGTTCCGCCGCGACAACGGGCTCGAATACGGGCTCGACCAGATTTCGGTCAACGTCGGCGGCAAGCACACCCTGTTCAATGCGCTTGTCGCCACCGTCGACAAGGGCGACGAGGTGATCATCCCCGCGCCCTATTGGGTGAGCTACCCCGACATCGTTGCCTTCGCGGGCGGCACGCCGGTGATCATCGAGGGCACCGCGGCGCAGAACTACAAGATCACGCCGGCACAGCTCGACGCCGCGATCACGCCGAAGACGCGCTGGGTGATGTTCAACTCGCCCTCGAACCCGTCGGGCGCCGCCTATTCGGGCGAGGAGCTCGATGCGCTGGGCGAAGTCATCCGCCGCCACCCGCATGTGATGGTGATGACCGACGATATGTACGAGCATGTCTGGTACGCCGATTTCGCTTTCACGACGCTGGCGCAGCGCTGCCCCGACCTGATCGACCGCATCCTGACCGTGAATGGCTGTTCGAAGGCCTATGCGATGACCGGCTGGCGCATCGGCTATGCCGGCGGCCCGGCGTGGATCATCAAGGCGATGGGCAAATTGCAGTCGCAGTCGACGTCGAACCCCTGCTCGATCGCGCAGGCCGCCGCCGCCGCCGCACTCGGCGGGCCGCAGCAGTTCCTCGACGATCGCAATGCCGCGTTCCGCAAGCGCCGTGACATGGTCGTGGCGATGCTCAACGACGCGCCGGGCCTCAACTGCCCGGTCCCCGACGGCGCCTTCTATGTCTATCCCGACGCGTCGGGCTGCATCGGGAAGAAGACGCCCGACGGCAAGCTGATCGACAGCGACGAAGCGCTGATCGACTATTTTCTCGACTCGGCGAAGGTCGCGGCCGTGCACGGCGGCGCCTTTGGCCTGTCGCCGGCGTTCCGCGTTTCCTATGCGACGTCGGAAGCGGTGCTGAAGGAAGCGTGCGTGCGCATCCAGCAGGCGTGCGCCGCGCTCGGCTGAAAGCCCCGGTCGATTTCCGCATAGGAATTCTATACCGACCGGTCTTGTAATGCCGGTCGCCGGCCCTATCTGAACATGAACGGCGGTTAAGCGCGCGGTTCACCGGATAGTAAGTCGTTCCCGCTAAGGTGACGGACATCACTGACGGATGGCAAGGGGCGCTCCATATCGTCGGTGTAACCTGAGCGGTTCCGGCCGCGAACAACGACATATGAAAAAAGAGGCTCCCCATGCTTACCCTTCTCCGTTCCGACTGGTTCCTGTCGATGCTCGCCGGCTTCGCGATCGGCGCGACCTACATCGTGCTCAACCAGCCGGCGCTTCCGATCCCGGCGTGACGCCGCCGCGCCGCGCGCTGGCCAGCCGCATCCTCGCGACGCTGATCGCGGGTGCGGTTGTGGCTTGTACGCCGGCGCAGGCCGAAAATGTCGTCAAGCTCCCCGCAGCCACGCTCGACCCCGCCGTCAACGCCAAGCGCGCGACCGCAGTGCTCGCTGGCGGCTGTTTCTGGGGCGTCGAGGGCGTCTTTTCCAATGTGAAGGGCGTGATTTCGGTCGAATCGGGCTATCACGGCGGCAGCGCCGCGACCGCGCGCTACGAATTGACCCACGACGGTAAGTCGGGCCATGCCGAGGCGGTGCGCATCGTCTATGACCCGTCGCAGGTCAGCTACGGCAGCCTGCTTCGCATTCTCTTTTCGGTCATTGCCGACCCCACGCTGAAAAATCGTCAGGGCCCCGACAGCGGCACGCAGTATCGCGCCGCGATCGTGCCGATGGACGCGGTGCAGCGTCAGGTCGCGACCGCCTATCTGGCGCAGATCAGCAGGGGCAAATATTTCGCCAGGCCGGTCGTCGTACCTGTCGAAAGCTACAAGCGCTTTTATCGCGCGGAGGCGAATCACCAGGATTTCATGCGCCGCAACCCGTCGAACGGCTATATCGTCCGCTGGGACGCGCCCAAGCTCGCGGCGCTGAAGCGGCTTTTCCCCGCCATGGTGCGCGCCGCGCCGGCGCCCTGACCGAGCCCGCACGCGCCACTGGTCGCGGTAGAGGAATCGTTCGTCGCAAATCGCTGGCCCGCCCCGTGCGCCTGCGAGACGATAGCGACGGGAAAATATAAAAGTCGCGAGTGCGGGGTTTGAATGAAATTTGAGTATTCCGGCAGGTCGCTCCTCGCGGTTACGATGAGCGCTGCGGTGCTCGCGGGCTGTGTCGGCAGCGCCGCGATCGTGCCGCAACCACGCGCGCAGCAGCCGGCGGCAGTCCGCGGGCCTGCGGGCGCGGTCACGGTGCCGATCGGCCAGCCGGTGCGCTCGGCCGAGCCCGCGCCGCGCGGCACGCTCGACCCCGGGTTCCGCCGCGCTCCCGCCGGTCTCAACGACCGGCTCTATGTCCTCTGGCGCGCCTTTCCCGGCAAGACCGGTATTGCGGTCCAGCGCATCGACGGCGAATGGGCGCTGTCGCAGCGCGGCGCCGACCTGTTCCCGCAGCAAAGCGTCTCGAAGCTGTGGGTCACGCTGACCGTGCTCGATGCGGTCGACCATGGACGGATTCGCATGGACCAGCAGGTCCGCATCGGCCGTGAGGATCTGACCCTGTTCCACCAGCCGATTGCGGCGCGTGTCCAGTCCGAAGGGTCGGTGACGATGAGCGTCCGCGACCTCATCGAAACCGCGATAACGCACAGCGACAACACGGCGAACGACAGCCTCCTGCGTACCGTCGGCGGACCCTCCGCCGTGCGCGCTTTTGTGTCGAAAAACGATCTGGGATCGATCCGCTTCGGCCCCGGCGAGCGGCTGCTGCAAAGCGGCACCGCGGGCCTCAGCTGGCAGCAAAGCTATTCGATCGGCCGCAATTTCCAGACGGCGCGCGCCGCGCTTTCGCCCGCGACGCGCCGCGCCGCGATGGACAATTATCTCGCCAATCCGGTTGACGGCGCGAGCCCCTCGGCGATTGCGAGCGCGCTGACGCGGCTCGCGCGCGGGACCCTTCTCTCGCCCGAATCGACCGACTATCTGCTCGGTGTGATGAGCCGGACCAAGAGCGGGCCGAAGCGGCTCAAGGCCGGCCTTCCCGCGGGCTGGCAATTCCTGCACAAGACCGGAACCGGGCAGGACCTCAACGGCATGACCGCGGGGTACAACGACATAGGCATCGCCACCGCCCCCGACGGCACCCGCTATGCGATCGTCGTCATGCTGGGCAGCACGACATCGTCGGTTCCCGCGCGCATGGCGTTGATGCAGGCGGTATCGGGCGCCGTCGCCGAATTTCATGGAAGGTAGGACTATGAAGCTTGCCGCTGCTCCGTTGCTGCTCCTCGCACTGGCGCTCGCCGGCTGCGCGACCCCCGAGGCGCGGCTGCGCACGGGCCTCCAGGACGCAGGCCTGTCGAAAGCGATGGCGGCGTGCATGGCCGAACGTATGGTCGACCGGCTGTCGCTCGTTCAGTTGCGGCGCCTGTCGGCGCTCGGCAGTCTCAAGGACAAGCACATCGCCGACCTGACGCTCGACCAGTTTTTCCGCAAGATCCGCGCGCTCAAGGATCCCGAGATCCTGACGGTGTCGACGAGCTCGGCGGCGATCTGCGCGCTGCGCTAGTCGCCGGGGAAGCGGGCGACGAGGTTCGGCGGCGGGAAGCTGTCGCTGACAGTTTCCGAACGATCCGCGGGCGGCCATGTCTCGCCCCGGAAGAAGCTGTCGATCGTCGTATATTGCCCCAGCCGTGTGAGGGACGTGACGACATAGGGCTGGCCTTCGGCGCCGAGAATCGACGGGCGGTCGGCGAGATGGAAGTGCAGGTGCGGGGCGCTCGCCTGCCCGGTGAAGCCGAGGAAGCCGACCACCTGCCCGGCCCTGACGCGGTCGCCGACGGCGACGGGCGCGCCCTGTTTCAGATGTTCGTAAGTTGCGATGCGGCCGCCGCCGATGTCGAGCATGACGAAATTGCCGCTGGCATCGGCGATCGAGGGGTTCGCCCGGCCCTTGACGGCCGCCGGATCGGGCACATCGTCGCGGAGCGCAACGATCGTGCCGTCGGCGACCGCAAGCACCTCGGCGCCAAAGCCATAGTGGTTCGCCGGGATGTTGGCGTCACCCGACGACAATTTTCCACGCGTGTCGACCTTCATCCAGTCGATCGCGAAACGGCCGGGCAGCGTGGCCGACCCTGCAGTGGCATAGAAGACCCGGCGGTGGCCGCGCTCCATGCCGACATCGTACACCGCAACCCACGGCCCGCCGCGCAGCGGAGGCGACAGGCGCGGGAGGGCGGCGGTTTCGGGCGTCGCTGCGCCGCCCGAAATCGTGAAATCCGGCTCTTCGGTGTCGATCTTGTTCAGCGTCAGGCTGTGCGAGATCGATCCGCGGGAAAAGGCGGCGGGGGCGGGCGCGCCGATATAGACCACGGCACGGCGGCCGGGTGGAATGATCCGCGCATTGGCTTCGGGTGGTCCGACGAGCCCGATCGCGCTTGGCAGTTCGTCCCGGGCATAGGTTTTGAGCGGCGCGGCCTCATTGCCTGCCTTGATCACGAGCCGGTTCAATTCGAGCGGGTGGCTGGAAAAATTGGTAAGGTG
>NZ_DASWTD010000220.1:0-1514 GCF_036402335.1 Sphingopyxis sp.
TGCGCGACGGTTTCGGCGGCTGCGCCAACGGCGCACGGTTTCGGGATATCGGGTATGGAATCGATGGGATCGGCAGCCGCGTTCACGGAATGGCCGGCAAGCAGCATGGCTGCAATGGCGAGCGGACGACCCAAATTCAAAAGTTGCCCCGGGGCTGGTTGCGACCTTTTGCGGGCTCTCTACTTTTGCATCCCCGCATCCCGAGTGAATCATGAGCGGGTCTTCCCCGCCAACAGCTTGCGACGAACGGGTTGAATAGTGAGTCGGGTGGTGTCGTTCCGGCTACAGCCGGTCGAGCGAAAGCCACCGACGGTCGCCGCGCCATGCGCGGTCGAGCGCTGCATTGCTTGCGGCGGCCGCCGTCCGGTCGCCCAGCGCCCGCTGCGTCGTTGCCAGCCCATAGAGTGCCCAGCCATTGTCGGGTGAACGCGCAAGCGCGTCGAGGAACGCCTGACGCGCACCATCGAAATCACCCGCGCGGTAGAGCGCTGCGCCGAGCGATTGCCGCACCGGATAATACCAATAGGGCGGCTCGATATAGGGGATCGCGTCCTCGATCGCGATCGCTTCGCGATAATGGCGCGCCGCCTCGGCATAGCGGCGATGCGCATAGGCCAACCGTCCGCGCGCGACGGCTTCGGCGAGCCGCAGCAGATCAGGCGCGGGCATCAGCTGATCGGTCATCGGCTTGAAATCGGCGGTCGTGCGGATCCGCGCAATCGCTGAGATCTCGGCATTGGCGCGCTTATCGTCGCGCTGCTGCGCATAGGCGACCGCGCGCGCATAGTGCCGCATTCCCGCGACATAGGGCAGCCGCGCATCGGGCGCGGGCAGCGCCAGAATCTCGGCTGGTCTGGCGAACTGGGCATGCGCCAGATAGGTCGCCGCGTTGATCGGCTGGATCCACGCGATCGACGCCGACACGTCGGTGTTCAGCAGCCTGCCCAGACGCTCCGCCTCGCCGATCGCGGTTTTCATGTCGCCCGCCATCTGCGCGGAAGCGACGATGAAATGCACATTGTGCGGATAGTATCCGTAGCGATACATCCCGGTATCGCCCGATGCCTTGAGCCAGGCCTCGTCCGCGCGCGCCGCATCGACATTGACGCGGACCGAATCGGCGAAACGACCGACGCGATAATAGATATGGCTGGGCATATGGACGAGATGGCCCGCCGCGGGGACGAGTGGCCCGGACAGCCGGTCGGCGGCCGCAAGCGCTCGTCCGGGATCGGTTGCCTCCATCAGATGAATGTAGAGATGCGCCGCCTGCGCATGCGACGCGTTGCGGGCCATCACGCGCTCGACCAGCGTCACGGCCTCGCCGCTCTTGCCCTTGGGGGTGCGCCCGTCAGTCTCCCAATAGTCCCAGGGGTGCGTGTCCATGACCGCTTCGGCGGCGAGGATCGCGATATCGTCCTGCGTCGGGAAGCGCGCCGCGACCTTCAGCATCGCATCGGCATAGGTGCCGTCAAGCTTCGCACGGTCGGCGGCTGGATCGCTCGAATAGCGCA
>NZ_DASWTD010000221.1:0-3766 GCF_036402335.1 Sphingopyxis sp.
ACGCCCGGAAAACCATTCATAGGCGCGCCGCGCGTGCGCCAGCCATATATCGTCACCGGTCACGTCATAGGCGGCCGACGCCGCATCGATGGTAGCCCAAATCTCGAGCGGCTGCTGATCGAATGGCCGCGGCAGCTCATAGGAATGGCCGAAGCTGTCGGACCCGACGGGACGATAATGACCCTGTGGAGAGATCTGGACGTCGTTGATCCACCGCAGCGTCTCAACTCCGCACGCGATAACATCCGCGCGCTCAAGTCGCACGCCCGCGCGCAGCATCGCTTCGGGCAGGCGGCAATTGTCATAGGCGAGTACCGGCTCGAACCATCGCCAGTCCGGCCGCGCCGCAGCCTGATAGAGCGCGATCAGCCGGTCAGCGCCACTGCGCAATATCCGGTCCGCCAGATCATGCTCGGGATGTGCCGCGAGCACGAAGTCGGCGCCGAGAATCGCAAAGGCAATCGCGCGCGGTGACTCGAAATCCAGCGCGGACGTCGCGGTGCGCTCAAACAATTCATGCGCCCATTGCCGCAGACCGGGATCGCGCGCGCCCTGCGCCGTCGCGCCGAGCGCCCAAAGGGTTCGGCCGCAGCTGTCTTCGGACCCCACATCCTCGAGCCAGTTGCGTGCGAAGCCCATGAAGTTGCGAAACTCGCCGCGGTCGGGGTTCCAGGCATGCTGTACGAACGCAGCAAAGACCGGGGTCAGTTGTCCGCACTTGCCGAGCGCGTCGTCGTCGAGCCGATGCATCAGCATCAGCGCCCGCGCATTGTCATCGACGCAATAGCCGTGCGCGCGATCGGGGACCATATAAGCGCTGTGCTGGAGGATGCCGGTGTCGTCGCAAATGCGCAGGAACCCATCGATACCGATATGCTCGGGAATAGGCGCAGCTTTCGGCACGACGCGGCTTTCCGCGATCAGCGAACAGGTCCGCTCCGCGAACACCGGCCAGATCATGTCGCGACTGCGGTCATAGGCGCGACGCTGCAGCGTGAGCAGCCGGTCGGCATCGCCGAGCAGATAGCGGATTTCGTTCGCGATCGCTTCGCTGTCGTTGAAGGGGACGAGCACGCCATGATCGTCGGCGAGGAGCTCGACCGCATGGACATAGGGTGTCGAGATCACGGCCTTGCCCAACGCCATCGCATAGGCGAGCGTACCCGACGTCGACTGCTGCACACCGGTATAAGGCGTCACATAGATGTCCGCCGCCTCGATAAGATCGAGGAGGCCGTCGGTGTCCATGAACGCATTGATCCAGCGGATATGCGCATCGACCCCGAGCGAGACAGCGAGCGCCTGGAGCCGGTCGCGATAGGCCTCGCCTTCAAGCGCCAGCAGATTGGGATGCGTCGCGCCAGCAATGCAGTAAAGGAAGTCGGGGTGATCTTCGATGATCGCGGGCAATGCCTCGATGACCGCCTCGATCCCCTTGCCCGGCGACAAAAGACCGAAGGTCAGCGCGACCTGTTTGCCCGCAAAGCCGAACTGCGGCTTGAACTGCGACGCGCGGCCGAACGGGCGGTCGGGGACACCATGGGCGATCATGGCGATCTGGTCGTCGTCGGCATGATAGACGCTTCGCAGCAGATCGTGCGAGCGCTCGGACATGACGACCAGCTTCGTCGCGCGCGCGATCAACCGCTCCATCGCGCGGCGCTGATCGGCGTCAGGTTCGGCGAGCACCGTATGAAGCGTGACGATCAGCGGTGCGGAAACACGATCCACCAGCTCTAGGATCATATCGCCCGCCAAGCCGCCGAAGAGGCCGAACTCGTGCTGCAGCCATATAATTTCGGCACAGCTCGCCTCGATTTGCCGCGCCGCCTCGATAAAGCTACCGGCGTCACCCTCGGTTATGGCGCCGCAAACAACGGGGTCGAATATCGTGGGAACGGCGGCCGGCGCCATCGCATAGACGTCGACGACGATCTCCGGCGCGGCCACTGCAAGCGACGCGTGGATATCGGCGGTGAAGGTCGCGATGCCACAGCGTCGCGGAAGAAAGCCGCCCACTAGTGCGATCCGGACAGTATCCGAAGTTTTTGGCCGAAGCGTTTGGCACGCCTCCAAACCTTCATCGAACGATCTACGGTCAAGCGTTTCGTACACAGGCATACCTTCCAAAAAATGATGCGACAGAAGGCCTCACCCAGTATTTTGTCGTTTGTTTCGAAGCCCGCAGTCGGCCTCGGAGCATCAGAAAACAGAACAGCTCAGCGGCGCATTTGTTCCAATTGACCGACGCCTCGCGAGAAGCATCGCAGGCCAATTCCGGTCATGCTCGCCAGACGGCAACGCCCCGCTCTCATTTCAGGCATGCGACGATAATTCCGATGACTCCAAGCGTTTCTTCGGGATTGCGTACGGAGATTGTATCGAGGCCCAGCGCCTTCGCCGGATAATCATTGCCGCCCGGAAAGATCGCATCGCCGATAAAGAGCATCGCACCCAGTTCGACACCGCTGGCGCCGCTTAGCTTCGTCAGGCCATAGGCCTTGTCGACGCCCTCACGGGTAATGTCGATCGACGTCGCCCCGCCCATGTTGATCGACAGACCGGGCAGACGTTGGCGAAGCTCGGCCTGAATCACCTTGCGTTTGGCGAAGTCGGGATCCCATTTTTCCTTGGCATCGATCGGCGCTTCCTGACCCAGGGCCGAAAAGGTGATCTGACTCCCGCGATCCTCGATCCGTTCGCCCCAGACCGTTTCGGGAACGAACCCGGTCGCCAGTAGCGCCGCATCGAAGGCTTCGAATATGCGTCGCTTCTCCGCATCGTCAAAGATTTCGGCATAGCGCGCCTGCCACGAGCCCGAGCCGAACGTATAGAGCTTGGTGCCGGTGGTCGGCATGAGCCAGAGCCGGGAGAGGTCCGCGCGCTCGGGAAGGCGCGTCGCCACCTGTTTTTCGAACTGCGGCCAGTCGCCACCGGATATCACCGCAACATCTGCCACGCCGAGGAGATCGGCAAGCGCCTCACCCATCGCGGGTTCCATCGGCTGCTTGCTTTCGGCAAGCGTTCCATCAAGATCGAAGGCAATCAGCCGTTTCATGCAGGCGTCGCTCCGCGCCCGTCGCTCGCCGCGTCCCGCTGCCGCCGCGCGGCGGCTTTGGCATCGGCAAGGTTCGAATAGCGATAGTCGCCCACCGCGAATTGTTCGACATAGGTCCGGATGATGCCATCATCCTCGTCGCCCGGTGGACGCAGGCCTCCGCCCTCGCCTTCCCACGCCGAGCGTGACGCAGCTTCATCGATCGCGGCGGCGAGAGGGCCGTCCTCCACGCCCAGCGAGCGATAAAAGTCGCTCCCGACGGCCAGAAGGGTGGCGCGAATATCGACGACCGGATCGTCAACTCCGACGCTTCCGTCAGCGCGATGTTGGTGTGTCGCCTTTTCGAAGGCCTTCGCCATGAGCAATTCGGCAATAAGTACGTCACTGACCAGATAGTCCGGCGCTTCAACGGCGTCGACAGGTGATACAGCAAGATCGGCGATAGCCTCGGCATCGCCGCTCAAGCCGCGCCGCTCGCGATATTCGTTGATCCGTTTGGCATAATAGCGCGGCAGGTCAAAGTTTGGCGTCGCCTGCCCTTGGCGTCGCGCCTGGCTCACGGCCATCAAAGCCATCTGATGATGGTGGAGAAGTTGGTTGAGGTCCATGATTTTGCTCCTTCAGCGGGAGCGCAATGGTCTCTCAGTCGCCAGCACGCGGTGGAAGCGGGCGATGTTATGGAAGTGGGGTCTCAGGCTTCAGATTGCA
>NZ_DASWTD010000222.1:0-9166 GCF_036402335.1 Sphingopyxis sp.
ACGATCTGGTTTGCGCGGGCGGGGTAGGGGCGCGGACGTCTGGCGGGTTTCTACTGATTGCGGACATTGAGCCTCTATCGATCGGTCGCCATGATCGTTGGTAACGGGGTAGTTCGCTCGCCCCTGTGGTCGCGCAGCCGATGCCTGCTGGCATACGCACGACGTTGCTTCGTCACTTCGTAAAGGACGATCCCGGAGCTTGTCGCGAGATTGAGGCTCTCGATCATTCCGAACATCGGAATGCTGACGCACATGTCACTGCGCGCAACGGCGAGATCGCTCAGCCCTCTTGCTTCGTTACCGAACCAAACCGAAAGTTTTGCGTGCTCTGCAAAATCCACTTCATGGAGATATTTGTTCGTTTTCCCCTTAATGTGCGGCGATGTGGCTATAGAGACGAAACGGTTCTTCTCCAGATGAGCCAGACACTCTTCGGTGCTGCCGAACCGCTTAACGAAGGTCCATTTGACGGCCGAGACTGAAAGTTTCGATAGCTTCGGTTCAGAACGCAATTCTTGCCAATCGTCCGACAGGACGTGGCGCGGATCCACGACGTAAACCTTCTCCGCCCCCAAGGCGTTCACGTTGCGAATGATGGTGCCGATGTTGCGCGGGTTCTCCGGTTCCTCGATCACTACGATCAGGTTCTTACAGCGAAAGTCCCTGATTTGATCGGCCCGCTGCCGCGCCGGCTTCTTCACTGGTGTTGCTTTTTCATTTGTCACTCGCGCCTCCGCCGGCCACCGCGCACATACCCTAGAAGTGGCGAAGCAATGACCGCTCGCCCTCCCAGAGCCGCTCTTCCCGAATCGTGACCCGTATCTTCGTCAGAGAATTTCGTGCACCCGGTCCTGCGGACGGCAGAGGCAGACGCCCTTTTCGGTTTCGACGAACGGGCGTTCGACATAGGCGGGATTCGCGGCCATCGCGGCGACGATGTCGGCCTCGCTCGCGTCCTTGAGGCCGCGCTCTTCGGCGTCGGTGCCGCGAAGGCGCAGCGCGTCGCGCGCGGTGAGACCGGCGTCGGCGAAGAGCTGCTGCAGCTTGTCCGCGCTGTACGGATTTTTGAGATATTCGATCACGGTCAGGTCGACCCCGGGGGTTTCCTGAAGAATCGCCAAGGTCTTGCGCGAGGTGCCGCAAGCGGGGTTGTGCCAGATGGTTGCGTTCATGGGCGTGTGTCCTAACGCAGCCTTACAGCAGCGTAAACTCGCTATTCATGGCATATATGGCACATCTTCCCGCATGAAGGGGAACCACCTGCTTGCCTTTCGCGGCCGATATACGACTTATGCAAAGTCGAGGACCGTCAAAGGGCGGCTTATGCGGGGTTGTGGCTCAAGTGAATGAATTGATCGATCGTCGAGCGTTGCTGGCTGCGATGGCGGGTGCGGGGGCCATGGCCGCCGTCCCGGCGCGCGCGCAACTGCCCAACTGGATTCAGCAACCGCCGGCGCCTTTGCCGCCGCCGGTCGACTATCTGTCGGTGGCGAAGAAGCAGCTTGCGATGCAGGGGCGCAATATCCCGCAGAGCGACCGTGTCGGCGTCGTCGATTTCGGCCTGCCGTCGTCGCGCCCGCGCTTCGCGCTGGTCGATATGGTCGCGGGCAAGGTCGACATGTTCCCGGTGACGCACGGCCGCGGGTCGGACCCGCAGCACGACGGGTGGCTCAAGAGCTTTTCGAACCGCATGGGGTCGCTCGCGACCTCGCGCGGCGCGTACCGCACCAGCGATTATTATTGGGGTGCCAACGGTTCGTCGATGCGCCTTGCGGGGCTGGAGCCCGACAATTATTCGGCCGATGCGCGCGCGATCGTCGTCCACGGCGCCTGGTATGCCGATCCCGCGCTGATCGCGACGCAGGGCAAGCTCGGGCGGAGCGAGGGCTGCTTCGTGTTCGGCGAGGAACTGCTGCCGATGATCCTCTACAAGCTCGGGCCGGGGCGGCTGCTGTTCGCCGACCGGCTGAGCGCGCCGCCGCCGCTGCCGAAACCGTTCGAACTGCCGCCCGCCGACCCGCTGCCGGGGACGGAGAATCTGCGGCGTGCGAGCACATTCAGCGGGGCGCTGCCGAAGACCGCGGATTAAGCGGCCAAGGACCGGTTTGGGAAAAGCCGCCCTTTGCTCCCTCGCTTTCGTCATCCCGGACTCGATCCAGGATCCACCGCAGCGCTGAAGTCATGGACCCCGGATCAAGTCCGGGGTGACGCGTAGGGCCGTCCTCCCCATGGCTGCGCCACAGGGAGGAGCGAATGGCAGCTCCCGGTCGAAAGCCGTCAGCATTTTCAGTGCATCCAAACAAAAAGGGCGGCCCGAGAGCCGCCCTTTTCGTTTGTCTGGTTATCCGCCTGTCAGTCCTGATGCGGCTGGATGTTCACCGCCGCGAACTTGCCGCGGTCGTCGACTTCGATGTCGAACGCGACGCGGTCGCCTTCGTCGAGGCCCGCCATGCCGGCGCGCTGCACCGCGCTGATGTGGACAAAGGCATCGGCCTGTCCGTCGTCGCGCGCGATAAAGCCGAAGCCCTTCGTCGTGTTGAAGAATTTGACGGTGCCCGAGGTGCGTTCACCGGTCAGCTGGCGACGGCCGCGGGCACCGCCCGGCGCGCCGCCGGGGCGGTCACCGCGATCGTCGCGGCGCGGGCCATTGTCTTCGATCGGCAGCGGTTCGCCTTCGATCTTCAGATCGATCGCCGACACCTTGCCATTGCGTTCGACGAGCGTGAAGCCAAGCGGCTGGCCCGAAGCGAGGCCCTGGAGGCCCGCCTGTTCGACCGCGCTGATGTGCACGAACACATCTTCGCCGCCATCGTCGCGCGCGACGAAGCCGAAGCCCTTCGAGGGGTTGAAGAATTTCACCGTACCCTGGCCTTCGCCGACGACCTGCGCAGGCATGCCGCCGCCCCGTCCGCCGCCGAAACCGCCGCGATCACCGCCGCCGAAGCCGCCGCGATCACCGCCACCAAAGCCTCCGCGGTCCCCACCGCCGAAGCCGCCACGGTCGCGATCACCAAAGCCACCGCGTCCGCCGCCATAGCTGTCGCCGCCGTAAGGAGCCGGTTCAAAGCTGTCAAAATTGCCGAAATCGTCGCGCTTACCGCGCCCCCGCTGGCCGCGGCGATCCTTGTTGAAACTCATTGTCTAATAGTCGCTTTCGGTTCGTCCATCACCCATTCGACCGGCGCCTTGCGCCGGACGGGGACGCAGTTCACCATGGGCACAGACTCGCCCCGTGCCTCTAATGGCGCAATATATAGCCTAAATGAACGCCATCTGCGAACGGAAAATTCAACGCCGCGAAGCCCGATGAGGCGCGCTTTGCCGCAGGCGCGTGGCGGCCGGACGGCGCGGACGAAAACCAGTCATTGAGCGGCACGGCAGCTTCGCCTAAGGCGAGGCCATGAGCGTCTATTTCCACGAAGAAGATTTGCCCGAAGGCGTACTGGGTTCCGGGCCAGTGGCCATCGATACCGAAACCATGGGCCTGAACCCGCTGCGCGACCGATTGTGCCTTGTCCAGATCAGCGACGGGTCGGGCGACGAGCATCTTGTCCGCTTCCGGCCGGGCAGTGCCTATGATGCGCCGGTGCTGAAGGCGATCCTGACCGACCCCGCCCGGCTGAAGCTGTTCCACTTCGCGCGCTTCGACATCGCGGCGTTGCAGCAGGCGCTCGGCGTCGTGACCGCGCCCGTCTATTGCACCAAGATCGCATCAAGGCTGATCCGCACCTATACAGACCGTCACGGCCTCAAGGAGCTGGTGCGCGAACTGCTCGGCCAGGAAGTGTCGAAGCAGCAGCAGTCGAGCGACTGGGGCGCCGCCGAGCTCAGCGAAGCGCAGCGCGACTATGCCGCGAGCGACGTGCGCTTCCTGCACGCGATGAAGGTGATACTCGATGCGCGGCTGGCGCGCGAAGGGCGCACCGAACTGGCGCAGGCCTGTTTCGACTTCCTGCCGACGCGCGCCGCGCTCGACCTCGCCGGCTGGCCCGAAACTGACATTTTTGCGCATAGCTGAGGCGATCAGGGAATCCGATGTCCGAACGCGCCGATCTTGACCGCACGATGCGCCGCATGTGGGCGGCGAGCGGGTCGAGCCACGACAAGGTCGTGCGCATCCTGCGTTTCGGTTTGCCGCTCGTCATCGGCGTCGTTGCCGCGGTGCTGGTCTTTTCGCCCTTCACCCAGCGTGCGGAGATCAGCTTCCTGCTCGCCAAGGACAAGGTCGACATGGCGAGCGAGCGGATGAAGGTGACGCGCGCCGAATATCGCGGCCAGGACGCGAAGGGGCAGCCCTTTGCGCTGCTGGCAGGCAGCGCGGTGCAGAAAAGCTCGACCGAGCCCATCGTACGCATGACCGACCTGTCGGGCGCGATTCGCCTCGACGACGGCCCCGCGACGATCGTCGCCCGCGACAGCGCCTATAATATGGAGACCGAAAAGGTCGCCGTGCCGGGGCTGGTGCAGGTCAAGAGCGCGGGCGGGTACAGGATCGACGCGAACAATGTCGCGGTCGATCTGAAGACGCGCAGCCTCGCCGGGCAGGGCGGCGTCGACGGGACGTTGAACATCGGCCATTTTTCGGCCAACCAGCTGTCCGCCGACCTCGACAAGCGGATCGTGCGCCTGCAGGGCAATGCGCGGCTGCGGATCAATCAGGGAGTGCTCAAATGAACCGGCTCTGGACCATGAAAAGCATGGCGCTTGCGGGCGTCGGCTTTACGCTGACCAGCCTCGCCCTGCTGTCCGCCGGTGCCGGCGGCGATGCCGCGCAGGCGCAGGCGCTCGCGAACCACAACAGCAACGCCCCGGTCGATTTCGCCGCGAACAGCATCGAGGTGCAGGACCGCGCCGACCGCGTGATCATTTCGGGCAATGTCCGCGTCACGCAGGCCGGTATGACGCTGACCGCGGCGCGGATGACCGTTGCCTATACGCGATCGGGCGGCACCGACGTCAACCGGCTCGATGCAACGGGCGGGGTCGTGGTGACCAAGGGCGATGAACGCGCATCGGGCAATGTCGCGATCTACGATCTCGACAAGCGGCTGATCACGATGGTCGGCAATGTCCAGCTGACCCAGCGTGGCAACAATCTGCGCGGCGGGCGGATGGTGATCGACCTCAACAGCGGCCGGGCGACGGTCGACGGGCGCGGCGCGGCGCGCGGACCCGACGGCAATCCGGTGCAGGGCGGCACCGGCGGGCGCGTCACCGGCACCTTCACGGTACCGGAAAGAAAGCAGTAACCAGCGGCCTTTACCGGACTGCAACCATGCGCCTTCACCAAGGGCGCGGGACCAGATCCACTGCGGTGCCGGGGGGCGACGCTGCGATACGAAGGCGAACCCCATGCGCTTTTCCCCCCTCGTTCCGCCGCGGCGCCCGAGCTTTGGCCGCCGGCGGGAGCCGCCCGAGCCGATCGTGACGGGCCCCAGCAATGAAGAACGGCGGCTGATCGACCGCATCATGCGCCACGCGGGGTATCGCGAATCGCGCTGATGCGATGATCGGGACCCGCGGCGCTTGGCGTTGAGGCATCGCGCGCCTACATGGGGCGCGCATGCCGCCCGACACCTCCACTACCGCCGACGCTTCGCGCGAACCGCCCGTCCTGGCGACGCTGCGGCGTTTCCTGCCCTATCTGTGGCCCGCGGGACAGACGGAGGCAAAGGTCCGCATCGTCCTCGCGGGCCTGATCGTGCTCGCGTCGAAGGGCGTGCAGCTTTCGATGGGCTTCCTTTATGGCGCCGCGATCGACCGCATGGCGCCGGGGATGGAAGAGGGCGTCGCGCTCGCGATCGGGCTGGTGCTTGCCTATGCCGGCGCGCGCTTCGCGGGCGTATTGTTCGACAACCTCCGCAACGTCGTGTTCGAACGCGTCGGGCAGGATGCGACGCGCGAACTCGCGATCACAACCTTCAGCCACCTCCACGCGCTCAGCCTGCGCTTCCATCTCGCGCGGCGCACGGGCGAGGTTACCAAGGTGATCGAGCGCGGCACGAAGAGCATCGATACGATGCTCTATTTCCTGCTGTTCAACATCGCGCCGACGATCGTCGAGCTCGCCGCGGTGCTCATCATCTTCTGGACCAAGTTCAGCTTCGGGCTTGCCAGCGCGACCGCGCTGATGGTCGTCGTCTATATCATCTTCACGCGCAAGGTGACCGACTGGCGCAACGCGCTGCGCACGCGGATGAACGACCTCGACACGCTGACGATCGGGCGCAGCGTCGACAGCCTGCTCAATTACGAAACGGTCAAATATTTCGGCGCCGAGGAACGCGAGGAAGCGCGCTATCGCGACGTCGCCGACCAATATGCCAAGGCCGCGGTCAAGAGCGAGAACAGTCTCGCGTGGCTCAATATCGGGCAGAGCCTCGTCACCAACGCCGCGCTGGCGGGCGCGATGGCGTATACCGTGTGGGGCTGGTCGACCGGCGAATACAAGGTCGGTGACGTGGTGCTGGTGAACACCTTGCTCGCGCAGCTGTTCCGCCCGCTCGACATGCTCGGCATGGTCTATCGCGTGATCCGGCAGGGGCTGATCGATATGGAGGCGATGTTCCGCCTGATCGACACCCCGCCCGAGATCAGCGATGTCGAGGGCGCATGGCCGCTCGTCGTGAACGGCGGCGCGGTGGCGTTCGAGAATGTCGTTTTCGGCTACGAGCCCGATCGCACGATCCTGAACGGCGTGAGCTTTGCCGTGGGCGCGGGCGAGACGCTGGCGATCGTCGGCCCGTCGGGCGCGGGCAAGTCGACGATCGCGCGGCTGCTCTTCCGCTTCTACGATCCGCAGGGCGGACGGATCACGATCGACGGGCAGGATATCGCGCAGGTCACGCAGAAAAGCCTGCGCGCCGAGATCGGCATCGTCCCGCAGGATACCGTGCTGTTCAACGACAGCATCGGTTACAACATCGCCTACGGCCGTGAGGACGCGAGCGCCGACGCGATTGCGGCGGCCGCCGAGGGCGCGGCGATCGACGGCTTCATCGGGCTGCTGCCGCAGGGCTATGACACCGAGGTCGGCGAGCGCGGGCTGAAGCTGTCGGGCGGCGAGAAGCAGCGCGTCGCGATCGCGCGCACGCTGCTCAAGAACCCGCCGGTGCTGATTTTGGACGAAGCAACGAGCGCGCTCGACAGCCGCACCGAGGCGGCGATCCAGGACACGCTCGAACGCATCGCGGCGCGGCGGACGACGCTGGTGATCGCGCACCGCCTGTCGACGGTGACGGGCGCCGACCGGATCATCGTGCTCGAGCGCGGCCGCGTCGCCGAGACGGGGACGCACGACCAGCTGCTCGCGATGCGCGGGCTCTACGCCGACATGTGGGCGCGGCAGCAGGCGGAGAAGGAAGAGGGGACGGTTTGAACTCCCGCCTGCGGTTTTATCGCAACTAAATTACTTGCCTTGGGTTGACCCCTCGCGCCCGCGCCCTTTACGCAAGGGTCATGCCGCATGACACCAGCCTGATCGGAACCATCGTCGCCGGGCTGGGCGTCGCCTTTCTGATGGGCGCGCTTGCTCATAGACTGAAAATCTCTCCGATCGCGGGCTATTTGCTCGCGGGGGTGATGGTCGGCCCGTTCACGCCGGGATTCGTCGCCGATACCGGGCTGGCGATGCAGCTCGCCGAGATCGGCGTGATCCTGCTGATGTTCGGGGTCGGGCTGCACTTTTCGCTCAAAGACCTGCTGTCGGTGCGCAGGATCGCGGTTCCGGGGGCGATCGCACAGATCGCGGTCGCGACCGCGCTCGGCATGATGCTCGGGCTCTGGCTCGGCTGGTCGGTCGAGGGCAGCATCGTGTTCGGGCTCGCGCTGTCGGTGGCCTCGACCGTCGTGCTGCTGCGCGCGCTCCAGGCGCGCGACATGGTCGAGACCGAAAAGGGGCGGATCGCGGTCGGCTGGCTGATCGTCGAGGATCTCGTGATGGTGCTCGCGCTCGTGCTGCTGCCCGCGATGTTCGGATCGCGCGGCGATGAGGGCGGCAGCGCGGGGTTGCTCCAGTCGGCGGGCATCGTGCTGGTCAAGGTCGTCGGTTTCGTCGCCTTCATGTTCGTGATCGCGCGGCGGGTGCTGCCGTGGGTGCTCCACTGGGTTGCGCATTCGGGATCGCGCGAGCTGTTCCGGCTGGCGGTGCTGGCGATCGCATTGGGGGTGGCGTTCGGCGCGGCGGTGATTTTCGATGTGTCCTTTGCCTTGGGTGCCTTCTTTGCCGGCATGATCCTTGGCGAAACGCAATTGTCGCGGCGCGCCGCCGAGGAAACGCTGCCGCTGCGCGACGCGTTCGCGGTGCTGTTCTTCGTCTCGGTCGGCATGCTGTTCGATCCCAAGGTGCTCGTCGAGCAGCCGGGGCCGGTGCTGGCGACGGTCGCGATCATCGTCGTCGGCAAGTCGGTCGCTGCATATGCACTCGTCCGCGCCTTCGGCCACAATTCGGGGACCGCGCTGACGGTGTCGGTCAGCCTCGCGCAGATCGGCGAATTCTCGTTCATCCTCGCCGGGCTCGGCGTCGGCTTGAAAGTGCTGCCCGAAACGGGGCGCGACCTGATCCTTGCCGGATCGCTGCTGTCGATCCTGTTCAACCCGATCCTCTTTTCGCTCGCGGTCAAGCGCATGCGCTCCGATGAGCCCGAAGCGGTCGAGGCGGAGGGCGTCGACGCGCCCGCACCGTGCAACGCCGGCGTCGTGCTCATCGGCTATGGCCGCGTCGGCAGCCATATCGGCAGCCTGATCTGCGGGCGCGGCGAGGGGCTGACGGTCATCGAGGACCAGAAGGACATGGCGGCCGCGGCGCGCGAGGCGGGCGCGACGGTGATCGTCGGCGACGCGACCAAGGAGAGCATCCTGCGGCAGGCGGGGCTCGACGAGGCCTCGACCTTGCTGATCGCCATCCCCGAAGGGGTCGAGGCGGGGGCAATCGTACGCCGTGCGCGCGCGATCAACCCGAAGCTGGTGATCGTCGCGCGCGCGCATTCGGACGAGGAGGTCGCCGATCTCGTCCGGCGCGGCGCCGACCATGTCGTGATGGCCGAGCGCGAGACCGCGTCGCGGATGGCCGAGCGGGCGATGCTGACTTTGGCCTGAGTGCGTCATTGCGAGCGAAGCGAAGCAATCCAGAGTATGCGTAAACCGCTCTGGATTGCTTCGCTTCGCT